>NZ_JAUHJF010000024.1:0-75907 GCF_032380995.1 Bradyrhizobium sp. SZCCHNR2028
CTTCGCTAATCCTTCGCCGCCATCAGGCTGGATAGAGGACTTCCACCTCCAAGCTGTCGTTCATACTCGGCACACCAACCCATGGCCCGCCTGCAGAAAGATAAGCAGGCGGCAGTCACCACAGGTCCAGCCGGTCATCCGGCATTCCCTGCGCGATGGGCTTACGTCTTATACGTGATCTCCCTGGTGCGCCGGGCTTTCTGGCCACCATGTCGCGACAATGCGCTTCTCGCGCATTGCGCTGGATACTAGCATCGGAGTATCGGAACCACGCGCCTTCACCGTCCGCAGGCTAACGTTCGTCCGTGCCAACAGCACTGCGCCGCCCGCGTCCACCGCATCCCGCTGCCAACGTCCGTGACGACCGCGAACCGTCCCCTACCGTGCAACGGGATGCGCGAACCATAATGCTGATTTGGGCAAGCCGCAAAGCGATTTATGTTTTTCAGAACGACTTGACAGGAGTTGGCCCGACCGAGCTGATTTGGCCGACGGGTCGGAAGCGCGCTTCCCTGCGCTCCGGCAAACCGGAAGGAACCAGGTCGATTGCCGATAAAGTTCAAGCCCTGCCCCAGTCAGCCATTCACTTCCGGGACAATGATACGATGCCGCACCACGCAGGTCGCAGTGCGAGCCGCTCTGGTGGTCGCCACGTAGCGCTCAACCGGCTTACGACGCCATCGTCTGGATGAGCGCCGTGTCGGCGAACTCTATTAGTTCGACGATCTTCCCATCCTGAATTCTGAAGAGGTCGAGTATCTCGGTTTCCCGCGTCATATTCGTCGGACAGCTTCGCACGGTGAGGCGGGAACGCACGGCCACGCGATCGTTGTCCACCAGTTCGGTCAGGATATTTCGCTGCGCGAACTCGAACGTATCGATGAGCTTGGCCAAGCCCTCCTTGACTTGGGGGTGACCACACATGCACCCCAACATTTTGGTGGCGTTCCGGTCGCCAGCCAGTGTGAACACCACGTCCGGATGACACTCTGCCATCAGGTCGTCCAACGCCCCCGTGTCGCGCGCCTTGTATGCGCGCCTGACCTGCTCGAGGAGTACTTCGCGATTTTCCATCGGCACCTCCCAAAGTTCAGCACGAAGACCTTAGCTGCTCATTGATCTACTTGCAATTGAGTCAATCGAAAACTTCGCCTTCAACTGTGCTCACTTACCTCGGAGAGATGGAGCGAGCATGGGCCAGCTAGCCGAAGGCGTAGCCCGCCGCGCTTCCTCTGATTGAAGCCGCTGCCGTTCTTGACTTCCGCCATCGATCCAGCCAGTTCTATCTGCTCAGGTGCCGGCTCGACCGTGGTCACGCAGTTCGGCTCCTCATTCGCGATGCCTCTGCATAGTTCGTTGTTTTTCACCAAATCCATTCGGAGCAAGAATATGAAATCTGTCGTTGCGACGTTGTTTGCCGCGGCCCTGATGCTGTCGTCCGCGCCGGCGTCGGCCGTCGTTCTCGATCTCTCCACCATGAGCTGCAAGCAGTTCGTCGAAAGCGGCGACGACGGTATCAAGATGGTGCTGATCTGGCTCGACGGCTGGTACAAGGGCGACCAGGACGAGGCGATCTTCGACACCGAGGTGTTCCTCGAGAACGCCAAGAAGTTCGGCAAGTACTGCGCCGAGCATCCGACGGTCAGCATCGTCACCGCGGCGGAGAAGATCCTCGGCAAATAGGCAAATAGGATGGCTGCGGATCGTCAGCGCGCAGGCGAATGAACACGCTTTCCGCACGCACGCCACCGCAGGTGACTTTGCGGCTGCTCGGCCCCTCTCTTCGTCTAGACCCCGAGCCACTCCAGCCCGCCCGGCAGTTCGTCCGCGGCAAAATCGATCTGCAGCACCCGGCGATGGCCGGGCTGGGTTGAGGGCTCCGAAGCGTGCAGGATCGGCGTCGCGTAGAGCCAGATGTCACCGACGTCGGCGCAGCACGTCGCCGTGCCACAGCGCGCGACCGTCGCGGCCACATCGCCTTCCGAAATGCGACCGAGGCGGTGCGAGCCTGGAGCGATCAGCAGCGGCGCGTTGCCGTCCGGCACGACGTCGAGATGGACGCGCAGGGTGACCATGCGCGCGAGCACCTCATAGGGCGGCGCGACGTGTTGTAGGCCCCCCTTGATGGTCCAGGGCCCGAACCCGGTGACATCGATGCGCTCGCGGACGACGATGGTGCGGTCCTGATGCCAGGGCACGGCCCAGTTCGACGCGGCCGTCTTGTCGAAATAGACCGCCCGCACCGGGCGAGTGGCGTCACCGAGAACCGCGGCAGCGGCGGCGCCGACCGGTCCGGCATTGGCGAGGAACGGCCTGAGCGCCGCGACGCCGTGCAGCCGGCTGCCCGCCTGCTCCGGTGCGTGGCCGGACAGCGCCTCGAAGAGAGCGCGCAGGGCGGACGCATCGAGCGCGGCCGCGATGTGCAGCGCACCCGTTTCCGCGACGAGTGAGGCTTGCTGGGGAGAGAGTGCGACGGTCATGCGTGAGGGAGACTAGAGCGCGGCGCCGGCGCTTGGCAATCACTCTCCCCGCTCTTCGCCATCAGTCCGAACTTGCGCCGGGAGAGCAAGAGAGGCGCGAAGGTGATCCGCAACGTCTCGGTGTGCCACCCTGCGACAGAAGACTATACCGCGGACGGCGCGGCTGGCCGCAAGTTTCGATGACCCCGCATGAAGACCGCAGCATCCGGACACACTCAGACGCAACTCATTGCGCCAGCTTGGCGCGGAGGCTGCGTTGAAGAAGCGTGCCGCGCCCCGTGCGGCACCTGCCCTTTCTTCATGCGAGAGTCCCATGTCGATCAGCTCTGTCACAACGCCCCTCGCGGCGCCTTCGTCGCAAACCACCTCGGCCACATCATCCAGCTCGACGACGTCTGCGACGTCATCCTCGTCGGCCACGAGCTCGGCTGACAGCACGTCGGAAAGCTCCTCCGGCAGCGGCGGCTCGTCGTCGGGCAAGACCGTCGTCAGCGAGGTCTCGATCACGCTCGACGGCGTCACCACCACGACGATCACCTATTCCGACGGTTCGACCGAGGTGACCAAGACTGCCGCCAGCTCGGACGGCAGCAGCAAGGGCGCGCAGACCTACAACGCGCAAGGCGCGACCAACAGCGCCGCGAGCAACGGCGTCTCGGGCAGCGCGGGCACGGCGAGCACGACCGTGACGACCTGAGGCCTCGCAGGACGCGCGACACGCCTTCGCTCAGGGCTGATGATGCCGTCTCGACCAGAGGCGTAGGTTCCGAAGCCGGAACCGTTCGATCTCTCAACACTGTCAGGGCGGCACGGGGACAGGCCATTCCGCCCGGCGACGGTTGCAAGCGATGCTCAACCGTCACGTCCGGTGACACCGCGAAGCCACACTGCGCTGATGATGTCACGCGCGTGTCATTGTTAATTTGCGCCCTCGCTCCGAGTCACGCCTGTTAGCAGGCAGCTGCGACAATGGGGAGGATGTCGATGTTGCGGGGTGCGATCGGTGCGGGGATTCTGATCCTGGCGATGGGGTCCGAGGTACAGGCGGCCAACGAGGCCGGTCCTGAGACCCGGATGTCCTGCTCGGAGGTGCGCTACTACGTGGAGAAATACACGGCCGAGGTGGCCGAGATGTATGCGCGCAGCCGCGGCGCCACCGATGCGCAGATCAGCCGGGCGCGGCGCTGCCTGTCGACGAACCATTTCCGCAGGGCGGAGCGGGTGCACAGCTATACGGAGTAAGCGGGCGAAAGATTCGCAAGGGATGGCTCTCGTCCGGCCATGATCGCCTGTGGTTATGGATTCCGGGCTCCCGCGCGCTGCGTCGAACGGCTGCGCCGTTCGCGCGTGAATGCCAGGCAATGACGGCCGGGGCGAGAGCGGCGCTCGCAAGATGCAGAGCATATCGGCCGAAGGCGTGACGCTCGACCCATCCTTCAGGGCACACGCGGCGCCCTGAAAATGGTCGTCATACCCCGCGCAGGCGGGGTATCCAGTACGCCGCGGCGTCTCGACTGAAGTCGACCGTTTCGGAGTACTCGATCGCCCGCCTGCGCGGGCGATGACAGTTGTTGTGTCGCAATTTCTGCGCTGCGCTCCACGGTGGCGTCTGCGCGCCACGGCGGCCTGCATGGCGCAAGCGCCGCGCAGGTCCCGCTCCCCGCCTCACGCCTGCTCGATCGCGGCCGGCATCTTGGCGACCGACATCAAGGAGCGCGCGACCTGGTTGAGGAGCTGATCGGCATTCTCCTCCTCGGCCAGCGACTTCGACAGCAGCGCGACGACGGCGCAGTGGCGGAGCTGGGAGGCGAGATTGCGCGCGGTCGTGTAGCCCGACATCTCGTAGTGCTCGACGCGCTGCGCGGCGCCGATCAGCGCGAGATCGGCGGCGGCGTCCTCCTTGTCCTCGGCCTGGGTCATGATCTCCTGGCCCTCCTCGATGAGGCCCATCATGCCCTTGCAGGGCTTTGCCCGCGGCGTCTTGCCGAGCAGCTCGAAGCATTCGTTGATGCGCTCGATCTGCGCTTCGGTCTCGACCAGATGCTGCTCGAACAATTCGCGCAGCTGATCGAAGCGCGCGGCCTCGGCCATCTTCGGCAGCGCCTTGGTGAGCTGCTTCTCGGCATGGAGAATGTCGCGCAGCTCGTCCATCAGCAGATCGCTCAGGCCGGATTCGTCGGCCGGCGGCGAGCTTTCGGTGACGATCGACGACGCCGCGCCGGGCTCACCGGCTTGGATCGCCGGCGACTCCGTGAAGACCCAGTCGCCGCCTTCGTTCCAGGGGCCGCGGGTATCGATCTCGCCATGATCGCCGGAGCCCGTGGAATCGTTGAAGAACTGGTCGACCAGACCCGGCGTCGGCGCGAGGCGGCCGATGCTGAAGGCCGGCTTGCCCATGCTTTCGAGCGCCACCGCGAACGCCTTCATGTGGGTGATCTCGCGCGTCATCAGGAACTGCAGCGCGTCCTTGGTGCCGGCATCGTCGGTGAAGTTGATCAGCCGCTCGTAGACGATCTTGGCGCGCGCCTCGGCGGCGATGTTGCTGCGCAGGTCAACGTCGAGCTCGCCGGTGATCTTCAGATAATCGGCGGTCCAGGCATTGCCTTGCGAGTTGAACAGGTTCACACCGCCACCGTCGGCAATCGCGATCAAGGGATCGGCCTCGGCGGCCTCGCGATCGAACTTCGACGGCTTCAGATGCAGACGCGCCAGGGTGCCGACGACCTCGAGATGGCTGAGCTCCTCGGTGCCGATGTCCATCAACAGGTCCTTGCGGTCGGGATCCTCGCAGTTGAGGCCCTGGATCGAGTACTGCATGGCGGCGGCGAGCTCGCCATTGGCGCCGCCGAACTGCTCGAGCAGCATGTTGCCGAAGCGCGGATCTGGCTCGTCGACACGAACGGTGAACATCAGCTTCTTGACGTGGTGATACATCGGGGGACCTCGGAGCGTTGGAGGGGACGCAGTCATGTCCGAACGGCCCGACCACACGGTTGTTCCTTACCTCTCGCCCCGGAACCCGAGCGCCGGCTGCCTGCGCCGGTCGCTTCTTATGCACACTGTCGCACTATAGGCGGGCGCAGACGACACCCCGGCAACGGACCTGTGGGACCGGCGCGCGCAAGCATCTGCGCCGGCTACCGCCATACATCCTGTTGGCAGCTCGACGACTGCCTCTTGCTAAGCTTTTCCCTGCTCGCCTAAGCTGTTCAGCTGGAGAGTGACATGTTGATGCGAACACCGGCCAGGGAGAAGCCAGGTCTCGGCGAGCGAGTCCGCCGGGTCATCGCGCGACTCCGCGACCACGCATCGTCATTCACGTCATCATCGCACGCGAATGGGGCGACACTGCGGAAGCCGTCCTACGTTGTCGACGATGAGCCTGACGACAGCAATATGGACGTCGCGCTGGCGGCGCTGATCGATCAGATCGAACGTCCGGCGCGCACGCCGCCACCACGGTTTCCGAGTCTCGCGCGCGTCACGTCATCGCGTCAGGCGCCGCACATCCCGGTGTACGAGCGGCCACCCTATTTCGACGTCGCGCCGCGCCCCGTCGAGGTCGAGCCGCGGCGGGTGCCCTATGATGAGCCCGTCGAGCGCATCGTGCCCGAGGACGAACTGTCGGAACTGCGCAAGGATCTGATGAGCGCGATCTCGGCGCGGCTCGGATCGCCGGAGGACCATCTGGCGACGATCAGGACCCTGCTGAGGTCGGTGAAGTAATGTGGGGCCGCAGCAATATCGGCAAGACGGTCGAGGAGCTGACCGATCATCTGCGGCTGGTCGATCACGTGCGCGCGCTGCAGGACGGCCAGAAGGAGATCGCCGAGGCCATCAGGGCGGTCAACAACCGCCTGACCTCGATCGAGGCCGAGTTCAGGGTGCTCAAGGCGGAGACCCAGCGCGACGCGTTGCGCGAGGTGCAGCATGCCGTGCAGGGCGTCCAGGGCTCCGTGCATGACGAGCTGACCCGCATGGCGACGCGGCTGATCGTGCTCGAGCAGGCACTGCGGCGCGAGGCTGTCCGGCAGCAGGCATCGCCGGCCGCCGGCCTGCGCCCTCCGGCTGCCCCGCCCCGCCCGGACGGATCACGCTGAGGCGCGACAACTGGACCGCGGCAGACTCAGCGCAACTTTGCCGAGCGGCTTGCAATCTCGATGATGACGCTGCCACTCTTGGCGTAACCGTCCGGCACAAAGGCTTCACCCGGTGCGAGTTCGCGCATGTCCTCCGCGTCCTTCGGCTTCGGAAAGCCCTTGGCGCAGGCCGTGCTGATCGTCTCGCGATCGGCGTAGCTGACGGCGGCGACCACGCTGCCGGGGGTTGGCCCGGCCGCGAGCTTCGACAGGCCGAAATATTTGAGCCGCTCCGAACAGCTAACGATGTTGGTCAGGTAGGCTCCCGTCGTGTCCTCGGCCTGCAGCAGAAAATCGTAGGACATTTCGATGGACCCGCCGCTGGCACTGGCGAAGCCGACGCGCGCCACGCCGGTCTCGACCACCCCCTGCCCCATATGCCCGGTCAGGCAGACGAGCACGTCCTGCGCTTCGTCCCTGGCGGTGGAGATGACGCATTCATTCACCTGCATGCCCGGCTGGAAGCCGCGAAATTTGTAGGCGCCGCCGACCTGCTCGAACACGACCGCGCCGCCGAAATCGGTCGCGTGCGGCTCGCAGCCGCTGCCATAGCTCACGACCAGCAGCGGATTGCTGGAGGCCAGGAAACGTCCCTGCTGCCGCTCCGGCTTCAGGGTGACGTCACAGCGGCGCCCCTCGGAGTCGGGATAGGATCTGGCGCGCTTGCAGGTGGTGCCCGCGATCGCGCCGGACGCGCAGAACAGCGACAGCAGCGCGCGGTTTGTGGCGGCAGCCTCAGCGATCCCCGGGAAGGCGTGACAGAGCAGCAGCAGCGACAGCAGCACTGAAAAGACCTTGGTCATCGAATTGCCTTGCAAAAGATCGCCGTTCTGCGCGGGACGATAGCGGACGCCGATGCTGTTGCAAACCAGTCGTAAACCACGACGAGAATCATGGCGAGCGCTCGCCTGCGATCACGCCCGCATTCCCTCCGCGACCAATGACCGCTTCAGCCCTTGGCGCGACCAGCGGATGATGTAGGCTGCGGCGAGATGCAAGACTGGACAAATGATCGGCGGCAACGCAGCCGCCGGCGCACACGCATGAGGGGCCCATGACCGACCATCTGATCGTGACCGACGAGGGCGAGACGCGGACGATCAAGCTCAGGCGCCCGGAGAAGAAGAACGCGATCACCCAGGCCATGTATCTCGGCATGAGCGATGCGATCGACACCGCGCAGAACAATCCGCTGGTGCGATGCATCATCATCACCGGCGGCTCCGGCGTGTTCACGGCCGGCAACGATCTCGAGGACTTCCTGCATGCGGGGTCGGCCGGCAACGACGCCGCGCGCACCTCGGCGGCGACCAAGTTCCTGTATTCGCTGGCGCATAACGTCAAGCCGATCATCGCCGCGGTCGACGGCGTCGCGATCGGCATCGGCACGACGATGCTGTTTCACTGCGACTACGTGCTGGCCTCCACCACGGCGACGTTCTCGACGCCCTTCATCCATCTCGGCCTGGTGCCCGAGGGCGCCTCGAGCCTGTTGATGCCGCAGACCATGGGCTATCAGCGGGCGTTCGCGATGCTGGTGATGGGGCGCACCATGACGGCGACGGATGCTCAGATCGCCGGCTTCGTCAACACGGTGGTGGCGCCGGGCCACACCGAGGTCGAGGCGCACAAGGTGGCGCGCGACATCTGCCGGCTGCCGGCCGAGGCGGTGGCGATCGGGCGCAAGCTGATCCGCACCGCGCCGGACGAATTGACCCGGCGCATCGACCAGGAGGCCTATCTGTTCGCCGAGCGCATGACCTCCGAGGAGGCGGTCAGCGCGTTCAAGGCGTTCCTATCGCGCAAGAAGAAGAAATGAGCGAGGCCGCGGCGGGCGCGCATGGCGCAGTTTGATGTCATCGTGATCGGCTGCGGCGCGGTCGGCAGCGCCGCCGTGCTGCATCTCGCCAAGGCCGGGAGGCGCGTGCTGGGCATCGATCGCTTCCAGCCGCCGCACCGCTTCGGCTCGACCCATGGCGAGACCCGCATCACCCGTGCGGCGATCGGCGAAGGCGTCGACTACACGCCGCTGGCGCAGCGCTCGCACGCGATCTGGCGCGCGCTGGAGCGAGAAACCAGCACGCGGCTGTTCGAACAATGCGGCTGCCTGTTCATTCCGAGCCAGCACGGCGGCGAGGTCCACGGCGTCAGCAGCGCGCAGTTCTTCAGCAACATCGAAACCGCGGCGCGGCTGCACGGCGTCGACGGCGAGACGCTTTCCGCGGAGCGGTTGCGCGCGGATTATCCGGCCTTTGCCACCGCGCCCGGCGATCGCGCCTTTCTCGATCGAGAAGGCGGCTATCTCCTGGTCGAGGACTGCGTGCGCACCGAGCTCGCGGTCGCCGCGCGCCATGGCGCCGAGTTGCTGACCGGCCGGCGCGTGACAGCGTTTCGCCGTGCCGCGGGCGCCCTCACCGTGACCATGGACGACGACACGACGGCGTCGGCCGACAAATTGATCGTCACCACCGGACCATGGATCACCGAGATGATCGCGCCGCTGCGCCGCCGCGTCCACGTCACCCGGCAAGTGCTGTACTGGTTCGAGCTCCTGTCCAATCCGCAGCATTTTGGACCGGGCACGCCGGTGTTCATCTGGGACGTCACCGGCCGCGATCGCGCGGCCTCCGACATCTATGGCTTTCCCTGGCTGGGCTCGCAGGACAATGGCGTGAAGATCGCAAATGAAGTGATGACCGGCGAGACCGATCCCGACGACGTGGCGCGCGAGGTGACCGCGGACGAAATCGCCGCGACCTATGAGACCTATGTCCGCCCCTTCGTGCCGGATCTCGGCCCGCGCTGCCTGCGCAGCGAGGTCTGCCTCTATACCAACGCGCCGGGCGGCCGCTTCGTCATCGACCACGATCCGGGTGACGCCGACGTGATCTACGCCTCGGCCTGCTCGGGCCACGGCTTCAAGCATTCGCCGGCCGTCGGGGAGGCGCTCGCGGCGATGGCCGGGGGCGAGACGCCGCGCGTCGACCTCTCCGGCTTCACACTCGACCGGCTCGCCGCCGCCGATCCAGCATAGCGGACGCCGCAACTACTTTGCGGACTGCAGCGCAGCCGTCTGCTTGGCGAGGCCTTCGTTGAACTGCGTCTCGAGCTTGTCGAGATAGGCGTTGAATTCACCCGGCTTGACGAACGGGTTGGGCGCGCCGTCGGCAATCTTCGCTCGCTTTCCGGCCATGTCGTACATCTCCGGATGCGGCGCCAGCAGGATGTCGGGATGGACCGTCTTGGCCCAGGCATAGGTCTTCTTGTAGTCGTCGACGATGCCCGGATAGGTGGGACGGCCGACCAGCTGGTTCAGCGCCACCGTTGCGCTGCAGAAGAAGATCAGGCTGCGGGTGGCGTCGCCATCCTTCGCGTCGGTCGTCCAGCTGGTGCAGCCCGGCGAATGGCCCGGCGTCTCGTGCGCCGTCAAGGTGACGCCGCCGAGCGTGACGGTGTCACCCTCGCGCACGGCGCGGTCGACCTTGACCGGCGGGAAGCCGAGATAGCGCTCCTCCTCGCGGCCCGGATAGAAGCCGCCTTCCAGCAGCGGCACGTCCTTGGCGCCCGCCACCATCTGCGCCCCGGTCTCCTGCTTGATTTGCGCCAGCCCGCCGGTGTGGTCGATATGGGCGTGGGTGTTGAGGATGTATTTGATGTCGGCGACCTTGAAGCCGAGCTTGCCGATGCTGGCCTCGATCTGCGCGGTCGATTCCGGCATCACAGTATCGATCAGGATGTGGCCCTGCGGTGTGGTGATCAGGTAGGAGGCGAGCCCGTTGGTGCCGACGTAATAGACGTTGTCGATCACCTTGAACGGCTCGGTCGGCTTATTCCACGCCGCGACCATCTGCTTCATCAGGTCCGGCAGCGATTGCGCTGCAGCGGAGCCGGCCACGAGCGACAGTGTGGCGGCGAGCAGCATCATTCTTTTCATTCCGGCCTCCCGATGTATTGTTGTTATGAAATCATTTTATGTCATTGCGACCGCGGCGGGGCAATCGCGCTTCGTCCCGCGGCCCCTGCATCACACGTGACCCTGCCATGAGCCGTCTCTCCCGCTTCGCCCTCGCCTGCCTGCTGACCGGTGCCGCCGTTGCCAGCATCGCCGGCCCGCCGGCATCGGCCGAGGACGAGCCGGTGGCGTTGCGCATCCTCGCCATCAACGACTTCCACGGCAATCTGAAGCCGCCCTCCTCCGGCATCCGCGTCGCCGATCCCGCCGATCCAACCAAGACCACCGTCGTTCCTGCCGGCGGCGCCGAGCACATGGCGAGCCTCGTCAAGCTGCTCGCCGACGGCCAGCCCAACACGATCTTCGTCGCCGCCGGCGACCTGATCGGCGCGAGCCCGTTCCTGTCGGCGATGTTCCACGACGAGCCGACCATCGAATCGATGTCTCAGATGGGACTCGCGCTGTCGGCGGTCGGCAACCACGAGTTCGACGAGGGCAAGGCCGAGCTGTTGCGGATGCAGAACGGCGGCTGCCATCCGACCGATGGCTGCGGCGGGCCGCAGCCGTTCACCGGCGCCAAATTCCATTATCTCGCGGCGTCGACATTCCTCGCCGGCACCGACAAGACGGTGTTTCCGCCCTATGAGATCCGCACCTTCGAGGACATCCCGGTCGCCTTCATCGGGCTGACGTTGAAAGGGACCGCCGGCATCATCTCGCCGGCGAGCGCGGCCGGCCTCGACTTCCGCAACGAGGCCGAGAGCGTCAACGCGCTGATCCCGGAATTGAAGGCCAAGAGCGTGCAGGCGATCGTCGTGCTGATCCACGAGGGCGGCTGGCCCTCGGGCGGCATGAACGAATGCCCCGGACTGTCCGGACCGATCGTCGACATCGTCAAGGAGCTCGACAGCGCCGTCGACATCGTCATCTCCGGCCATACCCATCAGGCCTATGTCTGCACCGTCGACAAGCGGCTCGTCACCTCGGGCGACAAGTTCGGCACGTTGGTGACGGCGATCGACGTCAAGCTCGACCGCACCACGCGCGACGTGATCAGCGCCACCGCGACGAACATCGTCGTCGACACCACCCTGCCGAAGGATCCGGCGCAGACCGCGCTGATCGACGCCTATGAGAAGCTCGCGGCGCCTTACGCCAACCGCCCCGCCGGCGTGCTCGCCGCGACACTGTCGCGGCTGCCGAACGCCTCCGGCGAGAGCGTGCTCGGCGATGTCATCGCCGATGCCCAACTCGCAGCGACAGCCGCGGCGGACAAGGGAAGCGCGGTCATCGCGATGACCAATCCCGGCGGCATCCGGACCGATCTCGTTCGCCGCGACGGCGGCGCGGTGACCTATGCCGACGTGTTCGCGAGCCAGCCGTTTCGCAACCAGCTGACGACCGTCACCCTGACCGGCGCCGAGATCAAGGCCGCGCTGGAGCAGCAATGGCTCGACCCGGCGCGGCCGCGCATCCTGCAGGTCTCCAGCGGCTTCTCCTATGCCTTCGATGCGAAACAATCCGCGGGCGCTCGGATCGACGCCGCCAGCATGATGCTGGACGGCAAGGCCATCGACCTCGCCGCGTCCTACCGGGTCACCATCAACAACTACCTTGCGCTCGGCGGCGACGGCTTCACCGCATTCAAGAGCGGCCGCGATCCGATCACGGGACCCTATGACGACGAGGCGCTGTTCGCCTATCTCAAGTCCAATGGCCCGCTGGCCCCGCCGCCGCGCGGCCGCATCATCAACAAGGCTTCGTGACGCCTGCCGCGCCCGCCGGAAAGCCGGTCATATCGCCCGCGGGGCTCTTTCCGAGGCTGCGTTCAGCGCATAGATTGGGCACTCCCGCAACGCGCGAGTGGCAGAGCCCTGATGTCGACGCTGTATCTCTCTCATGAAGCCTGCCTCGATCACGCCACGCCGTCCGGCCACCCAGAGCGCGCCGACCGCCTGCGGGCGGTCGAGGAGGCCCTGACCGAGGAGCGCTTCGCCCTGCTCGACCGCGACGAGGCCCCGGAGGCCGATATCGAGCTGGCCCTGCTCTGCCACAACGAGCACTACGTCACCGAGCTGCGCCAGATGGCGCCGACCTCGGGCATCATCTATCTCGACGGCGACACCTCGATGTCGCCGGGCACCTGGGAAGCCGTGATGCGCGGCGTCGGCGGCGCCGTCGCGGCGACCGAATCCGTGATGTCCGGCCGCCACCGCAACGCCTTCGTGGCGGTGCGTCCGCCCGGGCACCATGCCGAGATCGCGAAGCCGATGGGCTTCTGCTTCTTCGACAATGTCGCGATCGCCGCCCGCTATGCCCAGCGCACCTTCGGCATCGAGCGCGCCGCCATCGTCGACTTCGACGTCCACCACGGCAACGGCACCCAGGACATCTTCTGGGCCGACAAGAGCGTGATGTACTGCTCGACCCACCAGATGCCGCTGTTCCCGGGCACCGGCGCCCGCGGCGAGCGCGGCGAGCACGACACCATCGTCAACGCGCCGCTGGCCTCCGAGGACGGCAGCCTCGAGTTCCGCTCCGCCTTCGAAAACCTGATCCTGCCGCAGCTCACCAAGTTCAGCCCCGAGCTCGTGATGATCTCGGCCGGCTTCGACGCCCATTACCGCGACCCGTTGGCGTCGCTGAACCTGCGGGCGGAGGATTTCGGCTGGGTCACCCGCAAGCTGATGGATCTCGCCGACAAATCCGCCGGCGGGCGGGTCGTTTCGGTTCTGGAAGGCGGCTATGACCTTCAGGGGCTTAAAGAATCCGTCTCAGCCCACGTCGCGGCCCTGACTGGGGCGTGATCCCCAGGTTCCAGCCGATCCCACCCCCGGCGGGGCCTGACATGGCCGCGACCGGGGTGTAAAAGCACGGCCCCGGAGTTGAGTGAGCTGCAGGGAACCCGCATGGCGGACAACACCGTAACCGACGTCAAGAAGCTGTCGTTCGAGCGCGCGATCGAGGAGCTGGAATCGATCGTGAAGCGGCTCGAGGACGGCAAGGTGCCGCTCGAGGAGTCGGTGGCGATCTATGAGCGCGGCGAAGCACTGAAGCGGCGCTGCGAGGAGCTGCTGCGCCAGGCGGAGGCTCGGGTCGAGAAGATCACGACCGACGCCAGCGGCCATGCGACGGGAACCGTGCCGCTCGACGTGCAATAGCGGCTTGCGGCCGAACGGCCCTCTCCGAGCAACAGTCCGGATTTATTTCGCTGCCGCCGGGCGCGAGTTGACGCGGGCAAAGCGCGCCTCTCAATCGTGCAATTCAGCCGCAGATCGGTGCAACTGCATCGAAGAGCTCGGCCGCGAGGTGGCCCTCGGCGAAGTCTCGGCCGCCGCGTTGGCCACTTGAGACCCAGAGGTGCGTCCTTCGTTTACCATGCGACACGATTTGAATCGGCAGTTCGCCCTTGATCCTGTGATCGTGCCGATCCAGGTCCGCGATCATCCGGCGCAATCATGACGACGTGCTTCGCTCGCAGCTCTTTCGCATCGACTTGACGGCCAACGAAAGGCCGCACGCCGACGACTTCTTCATGATCGTCTACGGACCAATCCCTTACGCGAACGCATGGCTCACGGCGCCGCGGCGTGCGCAATCACCGCATCGGCGGATTTTGCGCCGCGGGAAAAGGCCTGGACCGAGCCGGCTTCCCCGGTCTATTCCGGAGCGCCGGCTGCCGTCGATTTGAGCAGTTGAATGGAACCTCCGGCACGCCGCCGCGGTTGAGAGGTGGCGCAAGGGTACCGTTTGCGGGCTTGCCAACTCCCATCGGGTTGGCTTTAAGACGCACTTTGGTGTAAAGCTTCTCGCAACTGCGGGTTTTTGGAAGTGTTTATCCTCTCTGGAGAGAGGAAACTAAGCGCTTGCAGGAGCTAGCAAAACTGACTTGGCTGAACGACTTGGCGATCTTGGGCGACTAACGAGGACGGCAAGGCCACCAAGAGTGACTTACATCACATAGATCGATCCCAAACCCGGCTAGTCTCCGGACTGCGGCTTCGATCCGCGCGGATGTCACCTTCAAGACTTCAGGTTTCGCCGCCCGTTACGATGAACCTCTCAGATGTCGGCCCTTGAACCCGACCTGCAAAATTGGAATGTCACCGTGACCACATTTAGTAAGACGCCGCTTCTCGACACCATCAAGACTCCGGAAGATCTGCGCCGGCTGAAGGTCGAGCAGGTCCGGCAGGTCGCCGACGAATTGCGCCAGGAGACCATCGACGCGGTCTCGGTAACCGGCGGTCATTTCGGCGCGGGTCTCGGCGTGGTCGAGCTGACCACGGCCATCCATTACGTGTTCGACACGCCGCGCGACCGCCTGATCTGGGACGTCGGCCACCAGGCCTATCCGCACAAGATCCTGACCGGCCGCCGCGACCGTATCCGCACCTTGCGCACCGGCGGCGGCCTCTCCGGCTTCACCAAGCGCGCCGAGAGCGACTACGATCCGTTCGGCGCCGCGCACTCGTCGACCTCGATTTCCGCCGGCCTCGGCATGGCGGTTGCGCGCGACCTGTCGGGCGGCAAGAACAACGTGATCGCGGTGATCGGCGACGGCGCGATGTCCGCCGGCATGGCCTATGAGGCCATGAACAATGCCGGCGCGATGAACTCCCGCCTGATCGTGATCCTCAACGACAACGACATGTCGATCGCGCCGCCGGTCGGGGCGATGTCGGCCTATCTGTCCCGCCTGTACTCGGGCAAGACCTACCGCACCCTGCGCGACGCCGCCAAGCAGCTCGGCCAGCATCTGCCCAAGGTGATCGCCAACCGCGCCAGCCGCGTCGAGGAATATTCCCGCGGCTTCATGATGGACGGCGGCACGCTGTTCGAGGAGCTCGGCTTCTATTATGTCGGCCCGATCGACGGCCATAACCTCGACCACCTGCTTCCCGTGCTGAAGAACGTCCGCGACATGGAGACCGGCCCGATCCTGGTCCACGTCGTGACCCAGAAGGGCAAGGGCTACTCGCCCGCGGAAGCGGCGGCCGACAAATATCACGCGGTGGCCAAGTTCGACATCGCCACCGGCACCCAGGCCAAGGCCAAGCCGAACGCGCCGGCCTATCAGAACGTGTTCGGCCAGAGCCTGGTCAAGGAAGCCGAGAAGGACGACAAGATCGTCGGCATCACCGCCGCGATGCCCTCGGGCACCGGCATCGACATCTTCGCCAAGGCGTTCCCGAAGCGCACCTTCGACGTCGGCATCGCCGAGCAGCATGCCGTGACCTTCGCCGCCGGCCTCGCGGCCGAAGGCTACAAGCCGTTCTGCGCGATCTACTCGACCTTCCTGCAGCGCGGCTACGACCAGATCGTGCACGACGTCTGCATCCAGAGCCTGCCGGTCCGCTTCGCGATCGATCGCGCCGGCCTGGTCGGCGCCGACGGCGCGACCCATGCCGGCTCCTTCGACAACGCCTATCTCGGCTGCCTGCCGAACATGGTGATCATGGCGGCCTCCGACGAAGCCGAGCTGGTGCACATGGTGGCGACCCAGGTCGCGATCAACGACCGGCCGAGCTCGGTGCGCTATCCGCGCGGCGAAGGCCGCGGCGTCGAAATGCCCGAGGTTGGCGTTCCGCTGCCGATCGGCAAGGGCCGCATGATCCGCCAGGGCAAGCAGGTCGCCCTGCTCTCCTTCGGCACCCGGCTCGCCGAGTGCGAGAAGGCGGCCGACGAGCTCGCCGCACACGGCCTGTCCGCCTCGATCGCCGATGCGCGCTTCATGAAGCCGCTCGACGAAGAGCTGGTGCTGAAGCTCGCCCGCGAGCACGACATCCTGATCACGATCGAGGAAGGCTCTGTCGGTGGCTTCGGCTCGCACGTAATGCAGTATCTCTCCGATCAGGGCATGCTCGACGGCGGCCTGAAGATGCGCACCATGGTGCTGCCGGACGAGTTCCAGGACCACGACACGCCGGCGGCGATGTACGCCCGCGCCGGGCTGGACGCCAAGGGCATCGTCCGCAAGGTGTTCGAGGCGCTCGGCAAGGATTACACGACCGAGTCGGTCAAGCTCGCCTGAGGCGCGCTTGCGTCCCGCCGTGGTGGTGAGCCATGAAGATCTATCTGGCAGGTCCCGACGTGTTCCTGCCGGATGCCATTGAAATCGGCCAGCGGAAAGTCGCGATCTGCGATCGCCATGGCTTGATCGGCCGCTACCCCCTCGACAACAGCGTTGACCTCGCCTCCTCCGACGCCTCGCGCCAGATCTTCCATGGCAACGAGGCGATGATGGACGACGCCGATGCCATCATCGCCAATCTCACGCCATTCCGCGGGCCCGGCGCCGATGCCGGCACCGTCTACGAGCTCGGCTACATGGCGGGCCGCGGCAAGCTCTGCCTGGGCTATTGCAACGATCCCGCCGTCTATGCCGACTGCGCCCGCCGCTTCACGACGGTGACGGAGCAGGACGGCCGCCTGGTCGATGCCGAGGGCCTGACGGTCGAGGATTTCGGCCTGCCCGACAACCTGATGATGATCCACGCGCTCGACCTGTACGGTGCCCCGCTGGTCCTCCCGCGCGAGCGGTCGGGGGATGTGTGGCACGACCTGGCGGCGTTCGAGATCTGCGTGAAGCTGGCGGCGGAGCGGCTCCTCGGCAAGACGCCGTAGGGTGGGCAAAGCGGCGCCGTCAGGCGACGCGTGCCCACCGTGGATCCGCGCCCACAATCGAAATGGTGGGCACGGCGCGTCAATTGCGATACGAGCTTGCGGAGCGGCCGGTGCACGCGCCTTTGCCCACCCTACGAACTCACTATATGGGGCGCGATCTCGCCTCACACCACTGTCGTCCCGGCCTAGTGCGCAATTGCGCACGCGGCGCCGGGACCCGACCACAGGACGTCATGTTGGGCAGACTCGTAGTTGCCATCTCCCTACAAACTAAGTCCTGTGGTTATGGGTCCCGGGTCGGCGCATCAACGCGCGATGCGCGCTGATGCTTGCCCGGGACGACACTGAATTTGGTGTGCGTGCTCAACAATTCATGACGACTGATCAAACTCATGCCCCCTGCCCGCAAACGCGCTGATATCCTGCTCGTCGAACGCGGCCTGTTCGAGAGCCGCGCGCGGGCGCAGGCGGCGATCGAGGCTGGGCTCGTGTTCGCAAACGACAAGCAGGTCGGCAAAGCCTCGGAGAGCATCCCAGTTGATTCCGTGCTGCAGGCGGAGCCGGCGCATCCCTGGGTGTCGCGTGGCGGAGTCAAGCTTGCGGCAGCACTGGAGCATTGCGGCATCGAGGTCGAGGACCATGTCTGCCTCGACGTCGGCGCCTCCACCGGCGGCTTCACCGAGGTGCTGCTGGCCAATGGCGCGGCTGTCGTGTTCGCCGTCGATGTCGGCCGCGACCAATTGCATCCCTCGCTGCGCAATCATCCGAAGATCGTGTCGATGGAGCAGACCGACATCCGCAGCTATGACGGCAAGCGCCTGCCGCAGCGCCCCGACATCGTCGTGATCGACTGCAGCTTCATCTCGCTCAAGGCGGTGCTGCCGGTCGCATTGTCGCTCGCGGCCTCGCCGATGAGCCTGCTGGCGCTGATCAAGCCGCAATTCGAGGCGAAGGGCGCACACGGCAAGGGCGGCATCATCAAGGATGCAGCGGTGCACGCCGCCGTCTGCGACGACATCGCCACCTTCGCCGCCTCGCTCGGCTGCAGTGACATCGAGATCTTCCCATCATCGATCAAGGGCGGCGACGGCAACGCCGAGTTCTTCCTGGGAGCACGCCGTCATGGTTGAGCGTCTCGTCATCGACCACGTCGGCCATCGCGGCGACGGCGCCTCGCTGTCATCAGGCGAGGCGCTTTACGTGCCCTATACGCTCGCCGGCGAGACCGTCGAGGCGGCCGTCGTTCCCGGCCATCCCGATCGCCGCAAGCTGCTCGCGGTGGAAATTCCGAGCCCCGAGCGGATCGCGCCGTTCTGTCCGCATTTCGGCGTCTGCGGCGGGTGCGCCATCCAGCACTGGGCGCCCGAGCCCTATCAGCAGTGGAAGCGCAACATCGTCGTCGAGACGCTACGGGCGGCCAAGGTCGATTGCGACGTGGCCGATCTGATCGATGCCCACGGCGCCGGCCGGCGCCGGGCCACCTTCCACGCCCGGATGGGCACGCACGAGGTTCTCCGCGTCGGATTCTCGGCAGCCAACAGCCACGACATCGTACCGATCGACCGCTGTCCGATCCTCGACCCCGCGCTGGACGGTGCGCTGGAAGCCGCGTGGGCGCTGGCGGAGGCGCTGAAGCCGACCGGCAAGCCGCTCGACATCCAGGCGACCGCGACAAGCAACGGCCTCGACGTCGACATCCGCGGCTCCGGCCCGCTGCCGCCGCCGCGCATCGCGGCCCTGTCCCGCCTCGCCGAACAGCACCGGCTGGCGCGGCTGACCCGCCATGGCGAGTTGGTGCTGATGCGCAATGCGCCCGTGGTCGCGATGGGTACGGCACAGGTGACGCTGCCGCCCGGCTCGTTCCTGCAGGCCACCGTGCAAGGCGAGGAGACGCTGGCACAATTGGTGCTGGAGCGGATCGGCAAAGCCAAGCACGTCGCCGACCTGTTCTGCGGCGTCGGCCCGTTCGCGCTCCGGCTCGCTACGCGGGTGCGCGTCACCGCCATGGACAATGATGCCGGCTCGGTCGCGGCGCTGCAGAAGGCGGCCGGTACGCCCGGCCTGAAGCCGATCAAGGCCGAAACACGCGACCTGTTCCGCCGTCCCCTGATGCCGCCGGAATTGCGCGACATCGACGCTGTCGTATTCGACCCACCGCGCCAGGGCGCTCAGGCGCAGGCCAAGCAGCTCGCGGCCAGCAAGGTGCCGGTGATCGTCGCGGTGTCCTGCAACGTGACGACGTTCGCGCGCGATGTGCGCATGCTGATCGACGGCGGCTACAGGCTCGAGACCGTGGTGCCGGTCGACCAATTCCGCCACACGCCGCATGTGGAGCTGGTGGCACGGCTGGTGCGGTGAGCTGATCTCGATGCCTGCACGTCATCGCGAGCGAAGCGGCGAAGCAACGCAGGCATTCTTCTTGGCCCTGGATCCTTCGCTACGCTCGCGATGACGAGGACATGTCTACCTGACCACGCTGACCTTCACCGGCGCGACGCCGGAGTTGACCATGCCGAGCGCCTGCGCGGCTGAGTAGGACACGTCGACCACCCGCCCCTGCACGAACGGTCCGCGATCATTGACGCGCACCACCACGGAGCGGCCGGTCTTGACGTTGGTGACCTGCAGCCGCGTGCCGAACGGCAGGCTGCGATGCGCGGCCGTCAGCTCGGAGGGATTGAAGCGCTCGCCGCTCGCGGTCTTCTGGCCTTCCGAATAGTAGCTGGCGAGACCGGACGCTCCGGAGTGCGCCGGCGGCGGGCTGAGCTCGGCCCGCCGGACGCGCACCACTGACTCCGGCGCCGTCTCCGCACGCTGCACCTGCGGCCGGAATTCGGCTCCGGCTTGCTTCGTCGGCGCCGCCCAGCGCGCCTGCCGGACCGCCGATGATTGCGCGCAGGCTGCGAGCGAAGCCGCCGCCGCACACACCAGCGCTGCCCTGAGAAGTTGGCAAGCGAGCCCTGCACGCGGACCTTGGATGACTGACGAGCGCCTGACGCGCTGCGCGGGATGGGCTGTCCGGTCGATGATACGCATGTTCTGTGCGCCTCCGCCTCAACCCGCTCATGGTCGCGGCCCAATCGCGGCGGCACGGTGGCAAAGGGAAACCTGCGAGAGGTACAACCCCTGGTTTTTGGGAGATTGTGGCTTAATGGCAACAGATCAGCCTGAACGGCGGCCCTGTGGAGTTTTTCCACGCAAGAACTTCATACTGTCATCCTGGGAGAACACGTGAATGCCTGACCCGCTGCTGACTCGCATCGTTGGCGAACTTGCCGATGTCCCGGGACTGCGCGCCATCGCGCTCGGTGGATCACGTGCGCGCGGCACCGCGCAGGCGGGCTCGGACTACGACGTCGGGCTCTACATCGCATCCAGGCACGACCTCGACACCGACGCGCTGCGCGAAGCAGTGCGGCGGCTCGTCGACGACCCGCAAACGGTCGAACTGACGGCGGTCGGCGGCTGGGGACAGTGGGTCGTCGGCGGCGGCTGGCTCAGAATCGACGGGCACAAAGTCGACCTGCTCTATCGCGAGATCGATGCGGTCGGCGGCGTGATCGACGACTGCCGGAAAGGGCGGATCGAGATGCACTACCAGCCAGGCCATCCGCATGGCTTCGTCTCGGCGATCTGGATGGGCGAGGTCGCGCTCTGCCGCCCGCTGCACGATCCCGCGCAACTGCTGGCGAGACTGAAGTCGCGCTGCACGCCCTATCCGCGCCGCCTGCGCGACGCGATTATTGCGCGCTTCCAGTGGGAGATCGCATTCAGCATCGATAATGCCGAGTTGGCTGTCGGGCGTGGCGACCATACCCACGTCGCGGGCTGCGCCTATCGCGCCCTCGCCTGCCTTGCGCAGGTGCTGTTTGCGGTCAACGGGCGCTACCTGATCAACGAGAAGGGTGCGCTCAAGGAGGCCGCGACGTTTGGACTGGCGCTCGGCGGTCTCGCGGCGCGTGGAGCTCATCTGGCAATCGATCGGCAATGGCGAATTCGGTGCGGCGCTCCGCAGCCTGCGGGAGGTCGAGGCCGAATTGAAACAGGCGTTGGTCCATGCTGCGACGGCCGGCTGAGATCGCGGCGCCTTACCAATCAAGCCTCCCCACGCGCTCGTCTGCTCGGCAGCCCGGGCCAGCTGGTCACCGCCCCCAGCGGTCCTGCCAGATCTTCTCGCCGATCGTGCAGGACACGCGCGGCTCCTTGTCGGCATCGTCGGCGACCGGCACGATGCGCGGCGGCGGTGTACGTCCGGCGACCTCCATCAGCAGCTTGGTGCGGATGGCTTCCTTGAATTCGTCGCGGCTCTTGATCGTGACCACGAACGAGCCGTGGCCGCCGGTCACGCAATCCTTGTAGTAGAGATCGAGATTCTCGATATCCATGGTCGAGTAGGACGGCTCCTTGACCATGATCGGCAGGCCGTTGATCGTGATGCCCTTGTCGACGGCCTCGTCGCGCGCGATCGTCACCGGCGAAGGACCGTTGTTGTTGGGCCCGTCGCCGGAGATGTCGATGACGCGCCGCAGCCCGCGATAGGGATTCTCATCGAACAGCGGCATGGCGAAGTAGATCGCGCCCGAGATCGAGGTGCGCGACGCGCGGCGGATCGGCGTCTTCATGATCTCGGCGGCCACGGCGTCGGCACTTTCCGGTCCGTCGATCAGGCGCCATGGAATGATGATCTTCTGGTCGCTCGAGGCCGCCCATTCGAAATAGGTCACGGCGATGCGGCCGTGCACGCCGCTCTTCAGCGCCTGCAAGAACTCGCGCGAGCTGAGCGCCTGGGCGTAGCCTTCGCGCTGGATCGCCAGCTCGTCCAGATCCATCGAGTAGGACACATCGACGGCGAGGATCAGCTCGACGTCGACGGACGCTTCCTTCTCACTCAGTTGCTGCGCCGGCTGGGCCCTCGGCGCTGCCACGACGGTGGCGACGTCGCCGCCGGCCAAGGCGCCTGCCAGACACGCCACCCCGATCGAGATCCACCAGCGCATGAGCTGCCCTCCAATCGCGTCTGATGATGGTGACATGCAATCCGCAGAGCGCAAAGCGGGAACGCACACATCCATTCACATTCCGGTTAGTCCCCGGGGTTTGCCCGGATGTCAGACAGCTGCGTGCGCCCATCGCGCAAGGCATGCAGCCCGTGGTTTCCCGGAGCGGCCGAAGCCTGTATCGTGGCTCGACTGCCGCATCAGGAACACAGGCGCGCCCTTAGAATGAACGATGCCGTCACCAAGCCCAAGACGAAGGTACGCACCAAGACCGAGCGTCCGCGGCTCTACAAGGTGATCCTCGTCAACGACGATTTCACCCCGCGCGATTTCGTGGTGATGATCCTGAAGGCGGAATTCCGCATGACCGAGGACCAGGCCTACAAGGTCATGATCACGGCCCATAAGCTCGGCGTCTGCGTGGTGGCCGTGTTCACCAAGGACGTCGCCGAGACCAAGGCGACGCGCGCGACCGATGCCGGCCGCGCCAAGGGATACCCGCTGCTGTTCACTACCGAGCCGGAGACCTGAGCCGGCGGCGAACTAATTCCCTTCCTCACGCAGCCCATACACACGTTGTGCGGTCGCGAGGCCAGCGATCGGAAATTCACCGAGATCGGTCCAGAGATCGGTCAGCGGCTCGGGACAGGCGCCGGCAAAGGCCTCGGACGCGACCACCGTCCGCTGCAGTTGCGCGGCCATCTTCTCCAACCGTGCGGCGAGATTGACGGCCGGGCCGATGCAGGTGAAGTCGAGCCGGTTGCCGCCGCCGATATTGCCATAGAGCAACCGTCCGACATGCAGGGCGACGCCGAAGCGAAAGCGCTCGACCCGGCCGCCAACCGCATATTCCAGCGCATCGACACTGGCGCGCGAGGTCCGCGCCGCCGAGAGCACGCGCCCGCAGACCGCGCTCGGATCACCGTCCTGCTCGGGAATCGGAAACACCGCGAGCAGACCGTCGCCCATGAACTTCAACACTTCGCCGCCCTGCTCCCGGATCGCGGCAACCTGGCAGTCGAAGTAGTTGTTGAGGATCTCGACCACGTCTTCGGCCGGCAGCCGGTCCGACAACGGCGTGAAGCCGCGCAGGTCCGACAGCCAGATCGCCGCATCCATCGTATCGGTATGGCCGCGGCGGATCTGGCCGCCGAGAATGCGCTCGCCGGCGCTGTTGCCGACATAGGTGTCCAGCAGCATCGAGGCAGTCCGGCGCAGCGTGACGATCTCGGTGTAGCGTGCCAGGGCCGGCATCAGCGACCGGATTGCGTTCACGTGCTGCTCGCTGAAGCCATGGGGATCCCTCGTGGTCCAGCTCGAGGCATGGATCGCCCGATCGACGAAGGTCAAGGGCAGCGCGAGATAGTCGGTCGCCCCCTCCGCGCGCACATCCATCAGGATCGGAAAGCGCTCGGCCTCCGAGCCGCGAGGATCAGCCCTGAATTCCGCCCCGCTCTCGAACACGAGCGCGAGCGGGCTGCTCCTGTAAATCGGGCGGCTCTCAAAGCCGAAATCAACGGTGGAGGTCTCGACCTCCGCTCCCGGCCGCCAGATGAAGCTGCGGCCCGCAATGTCCGGATGCAGGGTGCGGACGAACACGCCGACGCGCCACAACGGCACACCGAGCCCGACCAGCCGCTCGCAGCATTCGGACATCATCTGGCCCGGCGTCGCTGCGGAACGCGCACCGTCGACCAGCCAGTCCTTGATCTCCTGCAGCTTGAGGATGTCCATGGGACAACATTAAGCGAGCAGCGTGACAACAGCAAACAGCCGCGGCGGCCGCGTGCGTCTACCCCACCTGGCCGCGATGGCGCAGCAGGTGATCGGCCAGCACGCAAGCCATCATCGCCTCGCCGACCGGAACCGCGCGGATGCCAACGCACGGGTCGTGCCGGCCCTTGGTCAGGATCTCGGTCTCCTGGCCTGAGCGGTCGACGGTCTGGCGCGGGGTGAGGATCGACGAGGTCGGCTTGACCGCGAAGCGCAGCACGATCGGCTGCCCCGTGGCGATGCCGCCGAGAATGCCGCCGGCATTGTTGGAGAGGAAGCGCGTGCCGTCATTGGCCGAGCGCATCTCGTCGGCATTCTCCTCGCCGGTCAGCTCGGCGGCGCCGAAGCCGGCGCCGATCTCGACGCCCTTCACGGCATTGATGCTCATCATCGCCGCGGCGAGTTCGGCATCGAGCTTGCCGTAGAGCGGCGCGCCAAGTCCCGCCGGCACGCCCTCGGCGACGATCTCGAGCACGGCGCCGATCGACGAGCCGGATTTCCTGATGCCGTCGAGATAGTCCTCGAAGAACGCCGCCTTGTCCTTGTCGGGGCAGAAGAAGGGATTGCGCGCGACCTCGTCCCAGTCCCAGTTGCCGCGGTCGATCTTGTGCGGGCCCATCTGCACCAGCGCGCCGCGCACCTTCACGTCCGGCAGGACCTTGCGCGCGACGGCGCCGGCCGCAACGCGCGTCGCGGTCTCGCGCGCCGAGGAGCGGCCGCCGCCGCGATAGTCGCGCAGGCCATACTTGGCTTCGTAGGTGAAGTCGGCGTGACCCGGACGAAACTTGTCCTTGATCTCGGAATAGTCCTTGGAGCGCTGGTCGGTGTTCTCGATCAGGAGCGCAATCGGCGTGCCCGTGGTGACCTGCGCTCCCGTGTCGGGATCGGCCATCACGCCGGACAGGATCTTCACCTGGTCCGGCTCCTGGCGCTGGGTGGTGAAGCGCGACTGGCCGGGACGGCGGCGGTCGAGATCACGCTGGATCTCCTCGGCCGTCAGCGGAATGCGTGGCGGACAGCCGTCGACGACGCAGCCGATGGCGACGCCATGGCTCTCGCCGAAGGTGGTGACGCGGAACATGTGGCCGAAGGTGTTGAAGGACATGAGCTGATCACCCAATCGGAAAAACCGTCATTCCGGGATGGTCCGAAGGACCAGACCCGGACTCTCGAGATTCCGGGTTCGCCTCTGCGAGGCGCCCCGGAATGACGGGGATAACTAACTGTACTTCTCGAACCCGTTCTCGCCGAACACATAGACCGCGCCCTGCTGGATCGGCAGGTCGACGGCGCCGTGCGGCGTCTCGAAGCCCAAGGCGACCATCAGCGCCCGCGCCGTGCCGCCATGGGCGACCGCCACGATATCGCCAGACAGCCCATCGTACCAGTCGCGCACGCGGCGCTCGACGTCGGCATAGGTCTCGCCGCCCTCGGGCGCCAGCGACCATTTGTCGGTCAGACGCCTGGCATAGAAGGCGGGATCTGCCGCCTGCATTTCCGGCAGCGTCGCCCCTTCCCATTTGCCGTAGCCGATCTCGCGCAGCCGGGCATCGAGCGCATAGCCCTCGGCCGGCAGCCTCAGGGTCTCACGCACCAGCTCCATGGTCGCGCGGGCGCGGCTGAGCGGACTCGCGACGTAAGGCAGGCCTGCCGCATCATGGCCGTTGCGCGCAACGATCTCGGCCAGGATGTTGCCGGCCTGGACCGCCTGCACCTGCCCGAGCGCGTTCAGCGGAATGTCCTGCGTGCCTTGCAGCCGGCCGAGCGCATTCCATTCCGTCTCGCCGTGGCGGATGTAGTAGATCGTGGGCCGTGGCATTGCGCGTTGACGTTATTCCTTGAACGCTATTCTTTGGCGCCGACGGAATTGCTGAGCGAGATGTCGGGCGCCTCGGGCCGCTTCATGCCGACGACGTGATAGCCGGAATCGACGTGATGCACCTCGCCGGTGACGCCGCGCGACAGGTCGGACAAGAGATACAGCGCGCTGTCGCCGACCTCGTCGATGGTCACGGTCCGACGCAGCGGCGCGTTGTACTCGTTCCACTTCAGGATATAGCGGAAGTCGCCAATGCCCGAGGCGGCCAGCGTCTTGATCGGTCCTGCCGAGATCGCGTTGACGCGGATGTTCTTCTCGCCGAGATCGGCGGCGAGATAGCGCACGCTGGCCTCCAGCGCGGCCTTGGCGACGCCCATCACGTTGTAGTGCGGCATCCATTTCTCGGCGCCGTAATAAGTCAGCGTGATGATCGAGCCGCCGTCCGTCATCAGCTTCTCGGCGCGCTGCGCGATCGCGGTCAGCGAGTAGCAGCTGATCAGCATGCTCTTGGAGAAATTGTCCTGCGTGGTCTCGATGTAGCGCCCGTCGAGCTGGTTCTTGTCGGAGAAGGCGATGGCGTGGACGACGAAATCGATCTTGCCCCACTTCTCCTTGAGCACGTCGAACACCGCATCGATGGTGGCGGGATCGGTGACGTCGCAATGGCCGAGCACGAGGCCGCCGAGCTCGGCCGCCAGCGGCTCGACCCGCTTCTTCAGCGCGTCGCCCTGGTAGGTCAGCGCGATCTCCGCGCCCGCCGCACGCGCCGCCTTGGCAATGCCCCAGGCGATCGAGCGGTTGTTGGCCACGCCGAGAACGACCCCGCGCTTGCCCTGCATCAAACCTGAAATCTGCGCCATGCGGCTTCCCATCGAACTGATTATTAAGGACTGGACGTACACCACCGGTCTGGCCCGGTACAGCCCCATTCCGCCCGCTCTGTGGCAAACTCCCCGCAGGGCTTGCGGCCCGGAATAGGCGCGTCATCGCGGTGTTATGATCTTTGCAAGGCACAGGCTGCGGCCTGCGCCCTTCTCATCGCAGCGAACAGCCGCAGGGCATTCCATGAACGCGTTCCGCCAGAGCGTCGAGGCCATGATTCCGGCACTGCGCCGTTATGCCCGGGCGCTGGCGCGCGACATGGACGCGGCCGACGAGCTGGTCCAGGACACGCTGGTGCGGGCGCTGCGCTCGGAACGGCTGTTCCTGGGCGGCGACATCAGGAGCTGGCTGTACACGATCCTGACCAATCTGAACAAGAACCGCCGGCGTTCACTGGCGCGCCGGCCCCACTTCATGCCGCTTCGGGACGACAATCCCGACGCCAGCGGCACCGAGGCCGAGGGCCGGGACATCGAGCGCGCACTGGCGACCCTGGTGGAGGAGCAGCGCGCAGCGCTTCTCCTCGTCGTGCTCGAAGGCATGAGCTACCGCGAGGTCGCCGACATCCAGGGTGTCCCGATCGGCACCGTGATGTCCCGCCTCGCCCGCGCTCGCGCCCATGTCCGTGCCGTGCTCGAGGGCGAGCGGCCGGCGCTGCGGAGGGTGAAATGACCACTGCACAAAAGCCGCCCTGCCATGTTCGCCTGCTCAAGCCTGCAGCGACCGCGCATCGCCGCAGCCGCTCGATTGCCATGAGATCCCGATGATGACCGACCCGACCATTCCCGTCACCGAAGACGAGCTGCACGCCTATGTCGACAGCGAGCTGCCGGCCGAGCGCCGCAGCGACGTCGAGCGCTGGCTGGCCGAGCATCCGGCGGACGCCGAGCGGGTGCAATCCTGGCGCAGCATGGCCGAGGCGCTTCACGCCCGCTACGATTCGATCGTCAACGAGCCGGTGCCGCCGCGGCTCGACCTCGACGGTCTGGAACGCCAGCCGCGGCGCTGGGTCATCGGTGCGATAGCGGCAAGCGTGGCGGCCTTCGCGGTCGGCGGCGCGGTCGGCTGGGTCGCGCGTGGCGCCGCGTCCTCGCCGTCGCCGCTGCAGGCCCTCGCCGGCGAGGCGCTCGATGCGCACCGGCTCTACGTCGTGGAGGTGCGCCATCCGGTCGAGGTCCCCGGCGACGAGAAGGCCCATCTGCAGCAATGGCTGACGCGGCGCTGTGGTCGCACCGTGCAGGCGCCGGAGCTGGAAACCACAGGACTGAAGCTCGTCGGTGGCCGGCTGCTGCCGGGACCGACCGGCCCGGCCTCCTTCCTGATGTATGAGAGCACGTCCGGCGAGCGCTTCACGGTGTATGCGACCAAGGTCGGGATCGAGGCGGCCGAGATGCGCTATACGGCGCAGGGCACCACCGCTGCGCTGTCCTGGGCGGAGCGCGGCGTCAGCTACGTCGTCAGCGGCAGCAGCGACCGGACGCGTCTCACCCAGGTTGCGCGCCTTGTTTATGATCAGTCCGAACGGACGGGCGGCTAGCGGCGAGACGCCGGAGATCGTGGCCCCCACGAGCACCGTCACAATTCCCGATACGATCTGAAGGGCTTGCTCGCAGGCTGCAGGAGATGAGCGAGGGGAAGCGGTGCCTGCGTCCTCCCGCGCAGGGGGACACGCCAAGGTCGGCGCCGCAATTCGGTCACCGGAAATCTGGAATCCGGTCACCGGCACGTCTCAATATAGCGCCAAATGTTCACGAAAAAATGAGGAGTGTTCGATCCGCCGATCGACACGGAAGCGGCCTCGATTGGGGTTTTGTACCGCGCTGGTCCCCCTTTCGAGGCCGCACTTTTTAGCTTTCCAGCTCGCACTTCAACTTCTAGCCGATATACCTGCGAAATGCAACCTCAGGAGAGGTTGCTGCGCGGATTGTAGGGATGGCGATCGCGCCACTTGGTCATCAGCGCCTCGAGCTCGGCGTCGTTGCCGTCGGGCAGCACGATCCGGGTGGTGACGAACAGATCGCCGGCCGAGCCATCGCTCTTGGGCAAGCCCTTGCCCTTGAGCCGGAAGGTCCGGCCGCTGGACGTGTTCTTCGGGATCGACAGCTCGACCGCGCTGCCGAGCGTCGGCGCCCTCACCTTGGCGCCCAGGACCGCCTCGTAAAGCGTGATCGACAGATCGAGCCTGAGGTCGCTGCCCTCGACCTTGAAGAACGGATGCGGCGCGATCTGGATGGTGATCAGGAGATCACCCGGCCGGTGTCCGGGCGCGCTCTCGCCCTGCCCCTTCAGCCTAATCTGCTGGCCGGCGGTGACGCCGGCGGGGACCTTGACGTTGAGCTCCTTGCCCGACGGCAGCCGCACGCGCTTCTCGCCGCCCTTGACGGACTCCTCGAGCGAGACCGACATCGCAACCTTCAGATCGAGATCGAGGCCGACACCGCCGGCGTCGAACTCGAACGGGCTGCCCCCGCCGCGCGCGCCGCGCTGGGCGCCGCCGAACATGCTGTTCAGAATGTCCTCGAAACCGCCGCCGCCGAAGCCGCCGCCCGGCCCGCCGCCACTGCGGAAGGTATAGTTCTCGAAGCCGCCCCCTGGACCGCCGCGCCCGGCGCCGCCACCAGGAAAGCCCTGGAAGCGCGGCTTGCCGTCAGCATCGATCTCGCCGCGATCGAACTGCTTGCGCTTCTCCTCGTCGCCCAGGATCTCGTTGGCAGAACTGATCTCGGCAAACCTTGCCGATGCCTTCGGATCATCCTTGTTGCTGTCGGGGTGGTGCTTCTTGGCGAGCTTGCGATAGGCGCTCTTGATGGCCGCAGCGCTGGCGCTTCGCGGCACCCCCAAGACCTCATAGGGGTCGCGCATCCGTCACGTCTCCTTACAGAAAGTCAGATACTAACCTATGGGCTCCCCGCCCGCTTTGCATTTCATCTGGGGAGTCCGTTGTATTTTTGCAACGGGTTTCAGACGATCCCAGCTAGCTTTGCTGCCAGGGCTTGAGCGTCTGGATGTCCCATCGCCCCCGCTCGATCCGGCACGCCGAGCCCTGCAGCCAGCGCTCGGTCTTGCCGTTGACGTAGCTCGCCAGGAAATCCCGGCAGGTACGGCCGTTGTCCGCGGTGTAGGACTTGGCGATCGGCGTCACCGAGCCGCGGGCGCCGGTCTGCGGATTCTGCCAGGGCTGGCTGGAATCCTTGGTCCCCTTGGTCAGCACGTCCGACGCAGCGTTGCGGGCAAAAGCGAGATCGGCTTCGGTCGGCTCGCGCTCGGGCGGCGGGCTGATCGCGCCGGTGACCTCTGCATCGTCCATCTTGGCAAAGGCCGTTTCAGGGTGCGACAGGCTGCAGCCGCTGCCGGACAAGCCGATTAGAATGAGTGTCAAAGCGGTGCCGGCATGACCGATCGCGGATAGGCCAAGCCGGACCGATGCCCTATATAGGGCCGGACCAGAATGGACTTGCACGCGCCTGGCCGCGGGTGAACGCAAAACTCGGACTCCCCATACACATGACCGACCCCACGAGCATCAAACACCAGACAACCTTAACATCCGGTACATCGGCCGATTTTACCCAGGCCGGCGAGCCGTTTGCGCTGTTTGCGGCGTGGTTTGCCGAAGCCGGCAAGAGCGAGCCCAACGATCCGAATGCGATGGCGCTGGCAACGGTCGACGACAGTGGGTTGCCTGACGTGCGCATGGTGCTGATGAAGGGCTATGACGCGGACGGCTTCGTCTTCTACAGCCACAAGGCCAGCCAGAAGGGCCGCGAGCTCGCCGCCAATCCGAAGGCCGCGCTGCTGTTTCACTGGAAGTCGCTGCGCCGCCAGGTCCGCATCCGCGGCCTCGTGACGCCGGTGACCGACGAAGAGGCCGACGCCTATTTCGCGACCCGGCCGAAGCAGGCGCAGCTCGGCGCCTGGGCCAGCAAGCAGTCGCAGCCGCTGGAAAGCCGCTTCGCGTTCGAGCAGGCGATCGCCAAGGTCGCCGCGCAATACATCATCGGCGACGTGCCGCGCCCGCCAGGATGGAGCGGCTGGCGCATCACGCCCGTCAGCATGGAGTTCTGGCACGACCGGCCATTCCGCCTGCACGACCGCATCGAATTCCGGCGCGAGGCTTCGGGCCAGCCCTGGACCAAAGTGCGGATGTATCCGTAGGGGGATCGCCGCGCGCGCTTGCGCCCGGCCTCTAGGCGTCCGACGCGCCAACGAATCGCCATCGCGCGCGTGAATCAGGCGCCGAACACACCAACCATTGTGGTAAGTTGATCCGTCCGGGATCGTGAAAGACGCAATTCATGCCGACCTCTTCCAACCAGCCACGGCGCACGATGCTGCTGACCGGCGCCAGCCGCGGCATCGGCCATGCCACCGTGATCCGCTTCTCCTCTGCCGGCTGGCGCGTCCTCACCTGCTCACGGCACCCCTTTCCCGAAGAATGCCCGTGGGGCGCCGGCCCCGAGGACCATGTCCAGGTCGACCTGTCCGATCCCGAGGACACCGTGCGCGCGATCGCCGAGATCAAACAGCGGATCGACGGCGGCGAGCTGCACGCGCTGGTCAACAACGCCGCGATCTCGCCGAAGGGCGCCGGCGGCGCCCGGCTCGGCACCGTCGACACCGACCTCGACACCTGGAATCACGTCTTCCGCGTCAACTTCTTTGCGCCGATCATGATGGCGCGCGGCCTGATCAAGGAGCTGAAGGCGGCCAAGGGCTCCGTCGTCAACGTCACCTCGATCGCGGGCTCGCGCGTGCATCCCTTCGCGGGCGCGGCCTACGCGACCTCCAAGGCGGCGCTGGCCGCCCTGACCCGCGAGATGGCGTCGGATTTCGGCCGGGTCGGCGTCCGCGTCAACTCGATCGCCCCCGGCGAGATCGACACCTCGATCCTGTCGCCGGGCACCGAGAAGATCGTCCAGGAGCAGATCCCGATGCAGCGCCTCGGCACCCCCGACGAGGTTGCCAAGATCATCTATGTGCTGTGCTCGGAGACCAGCTCCTACGTGAACGGCGCCGAGATCCACATCAACGGCGGCCAGCACGTCTGAGGCAATCGACGCAGAGACGCTTGCCCGTCTTCGATTTGGTTCATAGCGGCGATTTGGTTCATAGCGGCTTGCCACGTTCGGCAAGTTCCGGATGACCGGACGAAGGCGCGATTAACGCCATCTCCGAAGATCGCTACGGAACCTACCGACCACCACAAACAAGACAGCGCTCCCGGAGGGAACGCTGTTCATGGGATGGGATCGGCGCACCGAATTTCCGATCATTGGCAGCGCGGGCGGCATTGCCTGAATACCGCCCAGTCGAGAACGGTCGTTCAGCCTTCGCACACCAAACCGCGCAGAATCTGCGCGGCGCGCCAGCGCAGGCGGTCGGACTCGACGTTGAGAGCGCTGGAGCAATCATCATCGCGCTCGTCGTCCTCGAGTTCGGCGCCGCAGTAGCGGCAGGTACGCGGCGACAACGCCACGACAATGTCGGCGCGGCTGCGCTGATAGCTGGCAAGATCGATCACGTTGTTCGATGCCATTATGCGTTTCTCAACCATTGCCGCCGCCTCTTGGATAAGGCGCGATGAACGCGCCCTCGAGCTCTGCCTTGCATGCCACGCGCCGAGGCGCTCGTTGTTTGTCATGCTGGTGCAGATTTATCGCAGAGAAGTTTCGATCAAACGTTCAGCGTTCCCATCAAATTTTACCTGAGGAATTGGGGCAGCTTTGCAGCGGCATTGCAGCCGGCCTAACAAGTATTTCCTATTATGTGTTGCATCTCACCGCTTGTGTCACCTTAAGTGCATAGCGACGGACAGCATGACGATCGATCAATGACATGTCTACGCCGCTGCTAACAACAGGGCGCGAATGAGGCATCGCCTGGAATGACGGCACAATGCCGCAGGCCTCGCGCAGATTCGTCCCTCTCGCGTAGAGCCTGGATTTTCAGGCCAGCGGCACTACAGCCACTTCTTCAATTTGAAGATGTAGTACGGCACGATCGCACAGATCAGCATCAGCACCAGCGCCATCGGATAGCCGTGCACCCATTCGAGCTCCGGCATCATCTTGAAGTTCATGCCGTAGATCGATGCGATCAAGGTCGGCGGCATCAGCACCACCGCCATCACCGAGAACAGCTTGATGATGTTGTTCTGCTCGAGGTTGACGACGCCTAACATCGCATCCAGCACGAAGGTGATCTTGCTCGCGAGGTAGGACGCGTGGTCGGTCAGCGAAGCGACGTCGCGCTGCATGGTCTTGAGCTGCTCACGCATGTCCTTCGACCACTTCACGCCTTCGACCACCGCAGACAGGAAGGTGACGAGGCGGCCGATCGACACCAGGCTCTCACGTACCTTCGAGGTCAGGTCGCCCTTGCGGCCGATCGCGATCAGGATCTGCGAATATTGCTTGGCATGGCCGTGACGCTCATTGTTAGGCTCGAAGATCTCGTGGCTGACCTGGTCGATATCAGCCCCGACCTTCTCGAGAATGTCGGCGCAGCGGTCGATTACCGCATCGAGCAACTCCATCAGCACCATCTCGCCGGTGATCCCGGGCGCACAGTTGCGGGCGAGCTTGGCCTCCACCACGGCGAAGGGGCGCGGCTGGTCGTAGCGCACCGTCACGAGACGGTGGCCAGCCAGGATGAAGGTGACGGCCGTGGTCCTGGGCATATCGGAATCCGAGTGACACATCAGCGTGGCCGTCATGTAACGGGCCCCGTTCTCGATGTAGAGACGGCTGGAGATCTCGATCTCCTGCATGTCCTCGCGGGTCGGCACCGCAATCCCGGCCAGCTTTTCGACGGCCCGATCCTCGGCATTGCTCGGGTTGACCAGGTCGACCCACACCGCATTCTCGGGCAGAGCCGCGGGATCGGTGACCGCCACCTTCTTCAGCGCGGCTTCCGACGGGACGAACACCGAGAACATGGACAAACTCCGAATCGCGAAACGTGAATTTCGGGGACTTAGCGGTGGGATGCTGCTGCCTTGTGACGCAGCTTGCGGGCCCGGTCCATGGACTTTTCAGGCCCATGCTCCGCGGCCTCTCGCGCAGCGCCCAGGGGGGCATGACCGTGCCATTCGGAGCACAGCTGTGGATGACTGCCCGCAACTTTGCGGCAAAAAAGCAACAATCGCGGCGCTGCAGCGTGACCTGTGCGTGTAGCGGCTGGAATTGAGAACGATTTTGACGATAATGGGACATGTGGAATCGCGCTGCAGTGGCGCGGCCGTGTCATTGCAACGTCAGCTGTCGATTGGAATTGGTGACATGTCGCTGAAGGTGAAACTCGGACTCCTGGCCGCCGGCCTGATGCTGTCGGGCTGCATGCAGGCCACGACGTACGAGGCGACCAACACCCAGGCCTTCAAGCCGAAGGACAAGGAGCTTCTCGCGAAGATCCGCTACACCAACACGCCGGTGGCCGAGCCCTATCGGCGCGCGATCGTCGACTATCACCGCAAGGAAGCCCCGGGCTCCATCGTGGTCGATTCCGACAGCCACTACCTCTATTACGTGCTCGATGGCGGCAAGGCGATTCGCTACGGCATCACCGTCGGCGAAGAGGCGATGGCGTGGTCGGGCATCGCCAAGGTCGGGGCCATGACCGAATGGCCGGCCTGGCATCCGACCAAGAGCGAGATCGAGCGCCTGGGCGTCCCGACCTACGTTGCGGCCGGTCCGGACAATCCGATGGGCTCGCGCGCGATGTATCTCTATGCCAACGGCAAGGACACGCTGTTCCGCATCCACGGCACCAACCAGCCGGAATATATCGGTGCTTCGATCTCCTCGGGCTGCATCCGCCTGACCAACGAGGATGCGATCGATCTCTATAACCGGGTGAAGGTCGGCACCATCGTCGTGGTGCTGGATCCGAAGAAGGGTGATTCGCCCTACAAGCCGCAGATGGCGCTGCAGGGCGGCGGCACCTACGCCGCGATGCAGTAAGCATCGCCTGCGGCGGACGAAATTCAAAAGCCGAGAAACGCGTTTAGCATCCTTCTTTGAGAGCGCCGGGCAACCGGCGCTCTTTTGTTTTGGGCGCTAGAGCGCGATGCCTCTTGGTTGAATCGACTTAACCGCAGGCTCGCTTCACCTCTCCCGCTTGCGGGGGAGGTCGGCGCGAAGCGCCGGGTGGGGGCTCTCTCCGCTCGGGCAGCCTCAATCGCGGCAACACCCCCACCCCAGCCCTCCCCCGCAAGCGGGAGAGGGAGCGCACCTTCGTTCGCAGCTAGCAACCAGACCTCATCTCATCACGCGCTAGAACAATCCACGGAACGGATCCCAGCTTCGGCGACTGTGATGGCGCTTCCGCGACGCCGGCTTCGAGGGCAAGGCTCGCTCCCCATTCTGGCTCGTCTGCGCGCGCTGGTCGCGCCCGGCTGCATCGCGGGTTTTGTCCGACACTGCGGATGGACCGCCTGCCGGCGGCTTGGCGGTCGAGGATCGCGCCTCTGGCGCAGCGGCTTCGACCTTTTGCTGCTCGGGCGCCGGCTTTGACGCCGTGCGCCGATTGCGGGCCGAATCAGCTGGTTTTTGCGCGGGAGAGCGCTCTTCCACGGCGGACCGTTCGGTCCCCTCGTCAGCTGACGGAGCGGTGCCGTCCGCTGCGGTAGACGTTCCGGCCTCCATCTCCGCCGAGACGCCGCGACTGGTGCCGTTGCGCTCGGCCGGGGTGCTCGCGGTCTTCCTGGAGCGTTCAGTGCCGGCCTGTTCGGTCTCGCGCGGCGGCGCATCGTCAGGCCGGGCGGCCGGCATCAAGGGCGCGACCTTCGGCAGCGGGTCGAGCACGTCCCATTGGCAGATCCGGTAATTGTTCCGCCGCTCCATCAGGTCGAGATGGATGTGATCCTCGTGGTACCAGTCGGAGTCGGGGCCGAGCACCGTGGAGAAATGGGTGCACACCGCGTGCAGCACCGCCTCGCGCAAATCGCGCGGCTGGGTGCGGTCGGTGAGATCGATCATGCGGCCGTCGGCCAGCCCGAAGCCGTGGACGTCCAGTGCATTGGCACGGCCGTGCTCCGATAGCTGCGCGCCGCTGACATTGTTGCGGCCGCGGCACTGATATGAATCGAAATTGTCGAGCGCGGTGACCGCGCTGCCGAGCCGTTCGGCCAGCGGCGCCACATCGTCGCGCACCCAATTGACGACCGCAGTCGCCATCGGACAACGCATGGTCGCCGCGGGCGTCAGCGCCACCCTGCGCTTGTCAGGCAGCACCACCGCCTCCAGCCGCACCAGATCCTCGCCGCCGCAGCCGCCAGGACCCTTGATCGGCGGAATCGACGGCGCGATCGCGACCTCTTCGGTCAGGGCCAGCCTGCAAGCCGAAGGCGGCGGCGGGGCTTTGGCATCCACCTTCGGACCGGTGCTGGCCTCGTCGCGCGGAGCGGCATCCTCGCCCTTGGCCGCCTCCCGCGCCGGCGCGTCGGCCGGCCGCGGCTGCGGAAGCGGCACTTTGGCAACGCCATCGGCCAGCTTCGCAGCGAGCTCAGAGGCCGCGGGCGGGCTGCGGTGCGCTGATTTCGCGGCCGCCGCCGGCGCCGCCATGAGCCAGCTCAATGCGATCGCCACGGCCACAGCGCTAACCATCACGCCCGGCGCGACGTCGTGGCCATCACAAGTCCATTTGCGTCGGATGCGGCACGCGCTAAAATTGACCAAAGAGACCAAAAGACCCTCGCTGCAAGCGAATACCGGAGGAACGACCTGATGCTTGGTTTGATGCAAGACTGGCCCCTGCTTTGTCACCGGATCATCGAGCATGCGGCGACAATCCACGGCTCCCAGGAGGTCGTGACCCGCTCGGTCGAAGGCCCCATCGTTCGCACCACCTATCGGCAAATCCACGACCGCGCTCTCAAGGTCTCGCAGAAGCTGACGCGCGACGGCATCAAGCTGGGCGACCGCGTCGCCACCATCGCTTGGAATACCGGCCGCCATCTCGAGGTCTGGTACGGCATCATGGGAATCGGCGCGATCTGTCACACGGTCAATCCACGCCTGTTTCCCGAGCAGATCGGCTGGATCATCAACCATGCCCAGGACCGCATCGTCATCACCGATCTGACGTTCGTGCCGATCCTCGAGAAGCTCGCCGACAAGCTGCCGAGCGTCGAGCGCTACATCGTGCTGACCGACGCCGCACACATGCCGCAGACGACGCTCAAGAACGCCGTCGCCTACGAATCGTGGATCGGCGAGGCCGACGGCGATTTCGCCTGGGGGACCTTCGACGAGAACACCGCAGCCGCGATGTGCTACACGTCCGGCACCACGGGCGATCCGAAAGGTGTGCTGTATTCGCATCGGTCCAACGTGCTGCATGCGTTGATGGCCAATAGCCGGGATTCGCTCGGTACGTCCGCAGCAGACACAATGCTTCCGGTGGTTCCGCTGTTCCATGCCAACAGCTGGGGCATTGCCTTCTCCGCTCCCTCGATGGGCACCAAGCTGGTGATGCCCGGCCCCAAGCTCGACGGCGCGTCCGTCTACGAGCTGCTCGACACCGAGAAGGTGACCTACACCGCCGGCGTGCCGACGGTGTGGCTGATGCTGCTGCAGCACATGCAGGCGCATAACCTCAAACTGCCGCATCTAAAGATGGTGGTGTGCGGCGGCTCGGCGATGCCGCGCTCGATGATCCAGGCCTTCCTCGACATGGGCATCGGCGTGCGTCACGCCTGGGGCATGACCGAGATGAGCCCGATCGGCACGCTCGCCACCCTGAAGCCGCCGTTCCTCGGCGCCGACGGCGACGCCAAGCTCGATGTGCTGCAGACGCAGGGCTTCCCCCCGTTCGGGGTCGAGATGAAGATCACCGACGATGCCGGCACCGAGCTGCCGTGGGACGGCAAGACCTTCGGCCGGCTCAAGGTGTCCGGACCCGCGGTGTCGAAGGCCTACTACAAGGTCGACAGCAACATCCTCGACGATGAAGGCTTCTTCGACACCGGCGACGTCGCCACCGTCGATGAACATGGCTATATGCGCATCACCGACCGCTCCAAGGACGTCATCAAGTCCGGCGGCGAATGGATCTCCTCGATCGACCTGGAGAATCTCGCGGTCGGCCATCCCGCCGTCGCCGAGGCTGCCGTCATCGGCGTCTATCATCCGAAATGGGATGAGCGCCCGCTGCTGATCGTGCAGTTGAAGCCCGGCCAGACGACGACGCGCGAGGACATCCTGAAATACATGGAAGGCAAGATCGCCAAATGGTGGATGCCCGATGACGTCGCCTTCGTCGACGGCATTCCGCACACGGCAACCGGCAAGATCCTGAAGACCGCGCTGCGCGACCAGTTCAAGAGCTATCGCTTCCCCAACGCCGCGGCCTGAGCAGGCCACGTCCAACGGCGCATCATTACGAGCGGCCTCTCCATCACCGGGGAGGCCGTTCTGCATTGCCGCCGGCATACAGCGTTGACGTGGCGCAAGGCTCGACGAGATCCAATCGCTACAATGCCGCGATGAACACGACAGGACCACGGACCGCGCGCACGACATGGCGCGACGTGCCGTCGACGGTGCTGACGCTCGGGCTGGTGTCGCTCCTGATGGACATCTCCTCGGAGCTGATCCACGCGCTGCTGCCGATCTTCCTCGCGACCGTGGTCGGCGCTTCTACGGTGACCATAGGCCTGATCGAAGGCGTGGCCGAGGCCACCGCGGCGGTGACGAAGGTGTTCTCCGGCGCTCTGTCGGACCGGATCGGCAAGCGCAAGCTTCTGGTCGGGATCGGCTATGGGCTGGCGGCACTGACCAAGCCGGTGTTTCCGCTCGCCAGCACGTCGTGGCAGATCCTCGCCGCACGCTTCGTCGACCGCATCGGCAAGGGCATCCGCGAGGCGCCGCGCGACGCGCTGATAGCCGACGTGACGCCGGAAGGCATCCGCGGCGCGAGCTACGGCCTGCGCCAGGCGCTCGACACGGTCGGCGCCTTTGCCGGTCCCCTCCTCGCCGTGGCACTGATGGCGCTCTACGCCAACGACTTCCGCGCGGTGTTCTGGTGGTCGGCACTGCCGGCCGCGCTCGCCGTGCTGCTGATCCTGTTCGGCCTGCGCGAACCGGTGGAGACCGCGCCTGTGCCGCGCCGCGATTGGCCGATCCATGCGCGCGAGCTGTGCCGGCTACCACGCGCCTATTGGATCGTGGTCGCCATCGGCGCGGTATTCGCGCTGGCCCGCTTCAGCGAGGCGTTCCTGGTGCTCAAGGCGCAGGCCGACGGCCTTCCCCTATTCCTGATCCCGCTGGTCTACGTGCTGATGAACCTGGTCTATGCCGGCGTGGCCATGCCGGCCGGAATCCTTTCCGACCATATCGGCCGCAGCAACGTGCTGACCTGTGGCCTCGTCGTGCTGACAGCCGCCGACCTGACGCTGGCATTCCTGCCCGGCCTGATCGGCACCGCGATCGGCGTTGCGCTTTGGGGCCTCTATCTTGGACTGTCGCAGGGGCTGCTCTCGGCGATGGTCGCCGATACCGCCCCACCGGACTTGCGCGGCACCGCCTTCGGCCTTTTCAACCTCGTCACCGGCGGTGCGCTGCTCGTCGCAAGCCTGCTGGCGGGCTGGCTGTGGCACGCCTATGGGCCGCGGGCGACGTTCACGACCGGCGCAGCATTCTCCATCACGACCGTCCTGTTGATGCTGACGGCCTTGCGTATCCGCCCCAGCGAAAGCACCTGAGACGGTGTCCGGATCATCCGCCCTCTCCGGACCAGACGCCTCTTGAATTTACCCCATCCGCGTGGTCTCACACGGATGACCCGGCCGCCCGGCGCAATGCAGGCAGCGGCCCAACCCGGCAGTTCCTGACACGATGGCACGCAGGTTTCACGCCCCCTATCTGTCGGAGCCGATCTCCAGCCTCGCGACCTGGACCCGCAATCTGGCGGTGTTCTCGGTCGTCGCCGTGCTGGTCTCGATCCTGATCCTGCGCTTCGATTTTCTGGAGATGAAGCCGGCGCTGGCGACGTTCTTCGGCGCGCTGGGGCTTGCCGCGCTGTCGATCCTGCTCGGACTTGCCGCCTTCGTCGCGATCTGGCGCAACGGCAGCCGCGGCATGAGCCGGATTCTGCTCGCCTTCATGATCGACGCCGTGGTGCTGGCCTATCCGGCCTACCTCGCGCTCCAGTACCGCAAGCTGCCGAAGATCTACGACATCACCACCGACCCGATCGATCCGCCGCGCTTCGAGGCTTTGGCGCCGCTCCGCAACGGCGACGGCACCAACACGGCCGTCTATGCCGGGCTGTACTCGGCCGAGCAGCAGCAGAAATTCTATCCGGACATCGAGCCGGTGCAGATCGAGCTGCCGCCCGATCGCGCCTACGCGATCGCCCTGAAGCTGGTCAACCGGCGCAAATGGTTCGTGGTCGACGAGCGCGCGCCGCAGCCGCCGCGCCGCGTCGGCCGCATCGAGGCGGTCGCACGCACACCGATCATGGGCTTCCGCGAGGACATCTCGATCCGCATCCAGCCCGACGGCGAGGATTCCCGCGTCGACGTCCGCTCCGCCTCGCGCTATTTCGAGTCCGATATCGGCAGCAACGCCGCGCGCGTGACCAAGCTGATCGAGGACCTGTCCAACGCCGGCGAGGCCGAGGCGCAGAAGCCGGTGAAGAAGGTCACGCCGCCGCCGGTGGCGGCGAAGGGGAATGCGAAGACGGTGAAGAAGTGAGCGGGGCGAATGGCGAATAGGGAGTAGCGAATAGGGAATGAAGTCTTCCCGGCTCGCACTCTTCCCCTACTCGCTATTCCCTATTCGCTATTCGCTACACCAGCCGATACGTCCCGCCGATCACCGGATCGCCCTCCGTTGCGACGATGCCGCGGGCGACGAGGTCTTCCAGATGGGCGAGAACGGAGTAGCCCGCCGCCGTGGTGAGCCGCGGGTCGATGCCGATGTAGATCGCGCGCACCATCGTCGGGATGTCAGCCTCGCCCTTGGCGAGACGATGCAGGATCGAGGCTTCGCGCGCTTGGCGGTGGCGCATCAGGAAGCGCGTGTAGCGTGGTCCCTCCGGAATTTCCGGGCCGTGGCCTGAGAAATACAACTCCTCAGGTCGCGCGGCGAGCCGCTCCAGCGAGGCCATGTAGTCGACCATCGCGCCGTCGGGCGGCGCCACGATCGAGGTCGCCCAACCCATCACGTGATCGCCGACGAAAGTGGTGCCGCGCTCGCCCCAGGCGAAGGCGAGATGGTTGGCGGTATGGCCGGGCGTCGCCACGGCTTCGAGCTGCCAGCCCTGCCCTTCGATCACGTCGCCGTCAGCAACGGTGACATCCGGCGCAAAGTCGCGGTCGACGCCGGATTCCGGATTGTGCTTCTCGCTCTCGTAGCGCGGCCGCGAGGCGCGATGCGGGCCCTCCGCATAGACGGTGGCGCCGGTCGCGGCCTTCAGCCGGCCGGTGTTCGGCGAGTGATCGCGATGGGTGTGCGTCACCAGAATGTGCGTTACCGTCTCGCCTCTGATGGCATCGAGCAGCGCCTGCGCATGGGCCTCGTTGTCCGGGCCGGGATCGATGATCGCGACGTTGCCGGTGCCCACGATGTAGCTGACCGTGCCGGTGAAGGTGAACGGACTCGGATTGTTGCAGAGGACGCGGCGAATGCCGGGGCGCACCTCTTCGACGACGCCCGCGGGAAGCGGGAAATGACGGTTGAACGGGACGTCTTCCTCGGCCATCACTTGCCTCATCTTTCGACGGGCACTTGATGACCCGTTTCTCGGACGTCATGCCCCGCGCAGGCGGGGCATTCGGTACGCCGCGACATCTCGACTGATCCTGTTGTTTCCGAGTACCGGATCGTCCGCTGGAGCCTGTCCTCAAGCTCGCCAAAGGCGGGACCCGGGGCGGACGATGACAGTTGGGGACTCCTGCCGAGCCCCCGGAACGACGAAGACTAGAAGAACGCCTGGATGCCGGTGATGGCGCGGCCCAGGATCAGCGCATGAACGTCATGCGTGCCCTCGTAGGTGTTGACCGTCTCGAGGTTGGCGGCGTGGCGCATCACCTGATACTCGATCGAAATGCCGTTGCCGCCGTGCATGTCGCGCGCGACGCGGGCGATGTCGAGCGCCTTGCCGCAATTGTTGCGCTTGACGATCGAGATCATCTCCGGGGCCATCTTGCCCTCGTCCATCAGGCGGCCGACGCGCAAGCTCGCCTGCAGGCCAAGCGCGATCTCCGTCTCCATGTCGGCGAGCTTCTTCTGCACCAGCTGGGTGGCGGCGAGCGGCTTGCCGAACTGCTTGCGGTCCAGCGTGTACTGGCGGGCGCGGTGCATGCAGTCCTCGGCGGCGCCGAGCACGCCCCAGGAGATGCCGTAGCGGGCGCGGTTGAGGCAGCCGAACGGCCCCTTCAGGCCGGACACGTTGGGCAGCAGCGCGCTCTCCGGCACCACCACGCCGTCCATCACGACCTCGCCGGTGATAGAGGCGCGCAAGGAGAGCTTGCCGCCGATCTTCGGCGCCGACAGGCCCTTCATGCCCTTTTCGAGGATGAAGCCGCGGATCTGGTTGTCATGCGCGGCCGACTTGGCCCACACCACGAACACGTCGGCGATCGGCGCGTTCGAGATCCACATCTTGCTGCCGGTCAGGCGATAGCCGTCGCCGACCTTCTCGGCACGCGTCTTCATGCCGGCCGGATCGGAGCCGGCATCCGGCTCGGTGAGGCCGAAGCAGCCGACCCATTCGCCGCTGGCGAGCTTCGGCAGATACTTCTTGCGCTGGCTCTCGTCGCCATAGGCGTAGATCGGATACATCACCAGGGAGGACTGCACCGAATTCATCGAGCGATAGCCGGAATCGACCCGCTCGATCTCGCGCGCCACCAGGCCATAGGCGACGTAGCTCGCATTGGCGCAGCCATATTCCTCCGGCAAGGTGATGCCGATCAGGCCGAGCTCGCCCATCTCGTTGAAGATCTCGCGGTCGGTCTTCTCTTCGAGATAGGCCTTGGTCACGCGCGGCAGCAGCTTGTCCTGGGCGTAGGCGCGCGCGGTGTCACGCACCATGCGCTCGTCCTCGGTCAGCTGATCGTCCAGCAGGAAGGGATCGTCCCACTGGAAGCTCGACTGGGCCGGCTTGTCCTTTGCCTGAGGGCGCGCGCTCATGAATGGTCCTTTCGCGTCTCGCTGCGCACGGGTCGCAGCAGTCTAGAGGTTAAATCCTGGAGGTTCAGCCTTCAAGCCGCTCGTTGGCGACGATCTCGATGCCGAAACCCGACAGGCCCTTGTAGTCATGCGCCGACGACGTCAGGTTCCGGATCGAGGTCACGCCGAGATCACGCAGGATCTGCGCACCGACGCCGACCTCGCGCCACTGACGATGGCGATCGGCCTCCGCGGTGTGCGGCTCTTCGACCGGCTCGACGGGAACGCCGGCCGCGCCGTCGCGCAGATAGATCAGCACGCCGCGACCGGCCTGCTTGAAGTGCTGCAGCACCGCCTGGATACGCTGCGGACCTGCGATCAGATCCTTCACGATGTTGGGCTTGTGCAGCCGCGTCAGCACGTTCTTGCCGTCGCCGATGCCGTTATAGACGAACGCGGCGTGGGTGATCGGATCGAACGGCGAGCGGTAGGCGAAGCCCTGCAACGGCCCGATCGGGCTGTCGGTCGTGAAGGTCGACACCCGCTCGATCAGCTTCTCGCGCGCCTGCCGGTACGAGATCAGATCGGCGATGGTGACATGCTTGAGATTGTGGGCCGCGGCGAAACGAACGACCTGCTCGCCTTTCATGACCGTGCCGTCGTCGTTCATCAACTCGGAGATGACGCCGACCGGCGGGAGCCCCGCGAGCTTGCAGAGATCGACGGCCGCCTCGGTGTGGCCGGAGCGCAGCAGCACGCCGCCGTCACGCGCGATCAATGGGAAGATGTGGCCGGGGCGCGCGAAATCAGCGGCGCCGGCATTCGGGTTGGCGAGCGCACGACAGCAGGAGGCGCGCTCTTCGGCCGAGATGCCGGTGCCACCGTCCGGCTTGTAGTCGATCGAGACGGTGAAGGCCGTGGTGTGGTTGGAATCATTGTGCGCGACCATCGGGTCGAGCCGCAGCCGCCGCGCGTCGTCGGCCGTGATCGGCGCGCAGACGATGCCCGAGGTATGGCGAATGATGAACGCCATCTTGTCGGGCGTGCAGAGCGAGGCGGCGACGATGAGATCGCCCTCGCCCTCGCGGTCGTCGTCATCGGTCACGACGACCATCTCACCCTTGGCGAAGGCGTACAGAACTTCCTGGATCGAGTCGGCCATTGCAAGTCTCGCTGCTTTTCCGGGCTGCTTTAGCCGGGATCGCAGGCGCGCGCCAGAGCGGTGGAACCGCCGTTCGAAGGTCGCCTTCCCCCGGGAAAAGGACCTGCCCTGCGAGGACAAGCGCCCTGGTATCTGTTTAAAGTCGCCTCAAATCGAGAACAAGGGAGCCGCGCCTCATGGCCGCATTCGATTTTGCACCCCTCCTCAGCCCCGGCCTGCCCGCACCGGCCGCGCGCTGGACGGGACTCGCAAAATACAGCTTCGTCGGTGGCAACAACGACGCCGATGCCGTGCCCGTGGAGGGCTTGCGCGCGGCCGCCGACGCCGTGCTCGCCCGCGAGGGACGCGCGCTGGCCACCTACGGCCTCGCGCATGGGCCTCAAGGCTACCGGCCACTACGGGACTTCCTTGCCGCCAAGCTGACGCGGGACGCCGGCATGTCGGCGCGCGCCGACGACATCATGATCCTCTCGGGCTCGCTGCAGGGCCTCGACCTCGTCAACCAGGCGCTGCTGACGCGCGGCGACACCGTGCTGGTCGAGCAGGACAATTACCAGGGCACGCTGACGCGGCTGGCGCGACTGGGCGTCAAGGTCATCGGCATCCCGCTCGACCAGGACGGCATGCGAACGGATGCGCTGGCGACGGTGCTGGCCGATCTAAGGGATCGCGGCATCCGGCCGAAATACATCTATACCATTCCGACGGTGCAGAACCCGACCGGCACCATCATGCCGGAAAGCCGCCGGGCCGAGCTGCTATGGCTGTCGCGCGCCTATGGTGTTCCGGTGTTCGAGGACGACTGCTACGCCGACCTGATCTGGGATGGCAAACGGCCCCGCGCGATCCACGGCATGTCCGACCATGGCGGGGTGATCCATCTCGGGTCGTTCTCGAAGTCGGTCGCGCCCGCGTTGCGGGTCGGCTTCCTGGTCGCCCCCTGGGAGATCATGTCGGTGCTGCTGTCCCTCAAGACCGATGCCGGCTCGGGCGCGCTGGAGCAGATGGTGCTTGCGGAATATTGCGGGCCGCATTTCGCGACCCACGTGCCGCAGCTGGTGCGGGGCCTGCGCGCCAAGCTGGACACCCTGATCGAGGCGCTCAACGCCGAGTTCGGCACCGCCGCCGAGTTCGAGGCGCCGAAGGGCGGAATCTTCCTCTGGCTCAAGCTGCCGGACCAGGTTGACGCGATGAAGCTGTCACAGGCCGCGCTCAAGCGCGGCGTGTCGATCAATCCGGGACCGGAATGGTCCACCGACGCCGCGCATGCGCGGAGCCGCCTGCGGCTGTGCTTCGCCAGCCCCTCGCATCAGGACATCCGCAAGGGCATCGCGGTGCTCGCCGACGTCTGCCGGGAGGAGTTCGGCGTGCCACTGCGCTCGTCCAATGTGGAGCGGACGCGCGCGATCGAGTGATCGCGCGCTGCTCATCGCACCGAAAATGGCGACTGGTAGGGCCGCCCGAACGGCACGCCATTGATCACCGTCTGCACCGGCTTGAGCTGCAGCTTGCCCTCGCGCTTGTTGCCGCGGGTATCGACGAAGCTGACGGGACCCTCGACCAGGTCCATGATTGCGACGTCGGCCGGCGCGCCGACCTGCAAGGTGCCGATCTTCGGCGCACGGTTGATGATCTTGGCCGGCGCCGAGGTCGCCATGCTCACCACCTGCTCCAGCGAGAGTCCCATCGCCATGAATTTCGCCATCACGTTGGGCAGGAACGGCATGCCCGGGCTATTGCCGGAGAACACGTGGATGTCGGAGGAGATGGTGTCCGGGCCGCAGCCGCCGGGGATCGCGACCTCGGCCACGGTGAAATCGAAGCTGCCGCCGCCATGGCCGACATCGAACAGCACGCCGCGCTGCTTGGCGGCGAGCGCCGCGGGCAGCAGCTTGCCGTCCTGGACGATGTTGGTGAAGGCGCCGCCCATGTTCGGCGCGCCGGAATAGGCATGGGTCAGGATGTCGCCGGGGCGCAGCAGGTCCAGGATCTGCGACATCAACTCACCGGTCTCGACGCCACCGATATGCACCATCATCCGCGCCGGCCAGCCGCACAACTCGCAGGCCTTGATGCCGCGCTTCAGCGGCTCGAGCCCATGCTTGAAGATCACGTTCTCCGACATCCGCACCTTGACGCCGAGCAGAAAGTCCGGGTTCTCGGCCAGCGCCATGGCGCAGGCATCCACCTGGGCGTTGTCGATGTTATAGAGCTCCGCGACCGGAAATGCCGACAGACCATTGTTGGCGATATGCACGAAGGCGTAGATGCGGGCGCGCGACTGGGCGGCGATGAAGCGGCGCAGCGCCGCCAGATTGTTCACCCCGGCATCGCCGGCCGAGACGACCGTCGTGGTGCCCTGGAATTGCACGAGCTCGTCCGGCGGAATCCCGATCGCCGAGCCATAGGGATAGACGTGGCTGTGGAGGTCGATGAGGCCCGGCATCACCAGCCGGCCGGCAGCGTCGATCGACCGCAGCGCACGCTCGACCGGAATGTCCGGTTCGAGGGCCTCGACCACGCCCCAGCGGATCCCGATGTCGCGCCGGCCGCGCAGGGCCTGGCTGGGATCGATGACGTCGCCGCCCTTGATGAGAAGGTCGAACTTGTCGGCCGGCCCCATCGCCGCGTGAGCCGGGCCCGACACCGCAGCCATGGCGGCCGCTCCGGAAGACAACAGGAAATGACGGCGCGACAGCGCGGACATGCTCGGCCTCCCCCACATCTTATTTGTAGTTGCCGATAGCATGCGCCTTGTCGGCGGCTCCGGCAAGACCCGCACCGGAAGATCGACGCTTCGGGCCTATCTCGCAGGTCCGACATTGCGCCGTTGACGCGGTGCATTAAGATGGACGGACGACATTCCTGCGAGACCCCATGACCTCGATCTCCCAACGCCTGCTCGCAATCCTCCTGCTCGCATCATCCTTTGCGCCGGCCGCCTCGGCGGACGATACGGCCGAGGTGGCACGTGCGTGGGGCCTGATCGGAACCTGGGCTGCTGATTGCAGTGCGCCTCCGGTCAGAGGCCGCGGCGCCATCATCTCCTACGAGATCTCGCCGGACGGCAGCCTGGTCTATCGCCGCGACCATGATCCCTCCGACGTCAATGAGGTCGCCACCGCGCGGATCGAACCCGACCAGACTCTGGTCCTCTCGATCGTCCTGTCGAGGGCGCGCCAGACGCGCGAGAATGGGATCATCAAGACGACGGACGGCGGCATCCGCTCGGTGTTCAATCGTGGCGAGGACGGCAGCTATACCATTCGCGAGGCGCGCTTCGTCGCCAACGGCAAGCCGACGCCAGCGCTCAGGAAGTGCGACTGACGCGGCAGGCTCGAGACGCAGCTCGCCCGCAAGCGTGAAGACCAAATCTGAACGTGTATTCAGCAACTTCGTGGAAGGTCCTGCGGAACGTTCTTTCACACTTCAAGTTGATCCCGCACTTTCATTCTGGAGGACAACATGAAGAAAATCGCTCTCGCGCTCGCTTCCCTTGCAGTCGTCGCTCTCGCGGCACCGTCGATCGCCAACGCGGAGACGGTGGTCATCAAGCGTGGCGGCCATCACTACCACCACGGCTGGGATCGCTCCCACGCCGAATACCGCATGCATCGTGAGTACCGGCCTCACCACTATGTCCGGCCGCTCCACCGCCATCATGACCGCACCGTGATCATCAAGCGCGACTGATCCGCGGACTTCGACGCAGCAATGGCCCCGCAAGGGGCCATTTTCTGTGGTCCATTCACCCCGGCCCGATGGCACGGTCGTCAGCGATCCCAGTCCGGCGCAAAGGCCGGATTGACGAAGCGCTTGTCCTTCGGGAGGGACGCGATGGTGGCACGATCCTCATCATCGAGTTGAAGCTTCATCGCATCCCAGTTCGCCCGCTGACTTTCCGGGCGCGCTGCCTTGGGGATCGCCGCCACCCCATCCTGGTCCAACAGCCATTTCAGCGCGACCTGGGCGGCGCTGGCGCCATGCTTCCTGCCGATGGCCCCCAGCGTCTCGTCGGCGGCGGCGCGTCCCTGCGCCAGCGGGCAATAAGCCACCAGGGGAATTGACCGGCTCGCCATGTAAGCCATCAGCTTCGACTGATCGAGCATCACGTGATACTCGACCTGGTTGCACGCCACTGGCGCCCGAATCTCCTCGACCGCCTGCTTCAGCAGCGCGACGGTGAAATTGGCGACGCCCACCGCGCGCGTGCGCCCCTCCTCCTTCAGCTTCAACAGTGTCTCCAGCGCAGCCGGCAGGTCCATTCCCTTGGCCGGCCAGTGGATGAGATAGAGGTCGACGAACTCCAGCCTGAGCTTCCTCAGACTCGTGTCGAATGCGCGACGGATCGCGTCCGGCGCGAGGTTCTCCGGCCAGACCTTGGTGGTGACGTGCAATTCGGCGCGCGGCAGATTTGTTGCCGCAAGCGCGGCGCCGATCGCATCCTCATTGGCGTACATCTCGGCAGTATCGATGTGGCGGTACCCGAGCGCGAGCGCGCTCTCGACGGCCTCGCGGCAGACGGTGCCCTGCATGCGAAAGGTGCCGAGCCCGAGCTTGGGCAGACGAATACCCTGGGTGTCGATGGCGTTCATGAATTCTCCTGGAATCGCGCGAACCACTCGCCAGCGAACGCCGGCGGCAGCCTCGAAACATCAAGACCTTGGCGGGAAGCGCTCAGCTTGCCTTCGCTCCGCTTGGGAGTTCAAGCGAGCCGGCATCCACCTCAATCAAGATGTCGGGAGGTCGGTTCCGGCGTGCAGGCGCACGCCGAGCCTGTCTGCTCAGCGCCAGTTGCAGATGCCGCCACTGCCGGGCCGGCACGGCCAGGTCTGGATGCGCGTATCCATCGCCTGCGCGTCCAGCGGATTGCCGCGCCGATGGACGAGCTTGGTGCGAGCGGCGCCGCGGGGCCGCTCGGCCGTCCTGGTGCCATGAGCGCGCCGGGTGGCGACGGCGCGCGGGATGGCGGAGCGCTCGTCCGGGTCGATCGCGGAACGGACGGCGACCGCAGGTCGATCTGATTTGGCTTCGATAGGCACAGGTTCGAAATGCGCCTCGGGGCCGAGCGGCTCCGGCGACAACACGGCCTTCGACAGATCAAGCTTGAGGAAGTCACCCGGCCGATAGGCCCCCGCCACAGCATCGCTCGCCGTGAGCAACACGGCGCATGTAATCGTGCCGATAACAGCTCTCAACACCATCCCGTCCTCCCGTTCCCCGCGTAACGCCACTTACGCGCCCCGCCGCGAGATCTCTGCACGCCGGCCGATGGCGAACTCGCAGCGCTGCCCGGCTGCAAGAGCCAGCTAAGAGCGCCTGACATCACGCCGCACATCATGTTCGGTGATCGACCGTTATCAGTTCGGAGAAAGCGCCCACCAACCGCCGGTCGTTCGACGCATCATAGCCAAAGTTCCGCGCTCGTCTCTGATGTAGGTCACGGCGCCGTCATTTCCAGGCCCAAAACTGCGAGTCACAGTTACCGCTGTGCACGCAAATGGGCGCTGCGAGCATCAGTCATAGCAATCCGTCGACCCGGATGCGGCATCGCAGCGTCTCTGCAGAGTCCGGGGCGATGTGCATGACGCCGGGCTTGGCCGCAAACTCGCCGTCGAAATCGAGCGGACTGGCGAAACCGCGCCACGGCTCGATGCACAGGAACGGCACGCCGCCGGGCTTCGACCAGATTCCAAGCTGACGAAAATGATCCGAAGTTAACTCAAGCGCCGGTCCTGTGGTTCCGACGAGGCGAACCGAACGGCTGGCCGGCTGATCGAGGATCACGGCATCGTCGTCGAACAGACGTTCGCTCAACGGGAGAACGCGCCCCTCGATCGGTGAGGGCTCCGGCCGCTCGCGCAGCAAACCGCCAGTCAGACGGCGGATCGGCGCCGGCTCCGGCTCTGCAAAAATCAGCCGGTAGCTCTCCTTCGGCTGGCCGGGGAGCAGCGGCCAGTTGAAGGCGGGATGGCATCCGAACGAGGCGGGCAGAACCTCCGCGCCGGGGTTGGCGATCTCGACCGCCACGTCCAGCGCATCAGCGGTGATCCGGTAGCTCACCGTGAGACGGAAGGCGAACGGATAGCGCGCCCGCGTCGTCTCGTCGTCGGTCAGCTGCAACACGCACGACTCGGCCCCGCGCTCCAGCCAAGTGAAGCGGAGGTCGCGGGCGAAGCCGTGCTGCGTCATCGGATAGGTCTGGCCGCGGTGGTGGAGGTGGTCATTCTTGAGTCGGCCGACGATCGGAAACAACCATGGCGCATGGCGCGGCCAGACGGCTCCGGCCTGCCAAAGCAACTCCAGGCCCCCGCCCGTCTTCAGCGAGCACAGCTCGGCGCCGTCAGCCTTGACCGCGGCAGTGATGCCGCCCGCGCTGATCGTGTGAAGGTCGTCGCTCATTGCCGTCACCGACGTCGCAAAAGGATCGCACGAGGTGATGCCGGATTGCGGCAGCAACGTCCAGGGGTGCGGTTCATCACCAGCGCGTAGACCACCGCCACAAGCACAGGGGACGGGAATGTCGAACACGCGACCGAAGCCGCACTCATAGGGCCCGCGCTGTGTCTGAAGGGTAGGCAACCCGCGCCAAATCTTCGTGCAGGCCGCAGCTTGCCGGCCCCGATCATTCGTGTACGAATGACCGAAACCGGCTTGATGCTGCGCCGCGTGCAGGCGCAAACTGCCGCAAATGCTTTGCCAGGAGAGAAGGATATCCCGATGGCCCATGACGCGCCGCAAGCAACCGGTCCCAGCAAGCTGGTCATCCGCAACATCGGCCTGATGCTGTCCGGCGCACTGGAACGGCCCATCCTGGATGCCGACACGATCGTCGCCGAGAACGGCAAGATCACGGGAATCGGCCGCTTCAAGGACGTCGACACCGAAGGTGCGACCACGATCGTCGATGCCCATGGCACGACGGTGGCGCCGGGCCTGATCGACAGCCACGTCCATCCCGTCGCCGGCGATTGGACGCCGCGGCAGAACCAGACCAACTGGATCGACTCCTATCTGCATGGCGGCGTCACTACGATGATCTCCGCCGGCGAGGTGCACATGCCCGGCCGTCCGCGCGACGTCGTCGGCCTGAAGGCGATGGCGATCTTCGCGCAGCGCGCGTTCTGGACGCTGCGGCCGGGCGGCGTGAAGGTGCATGCCGGCGCGCCCGTCATCGAATGCGAGATGGTCGAGGACGATTTCAAGGAGCTCGCCGCGGCCGGCGTCAAGCTGCTCGGCGAGGTCGGCCTCGGCGGCGTCAAGGACGGCCCGACCGCGCGCAAGATGGTCGGCTGGGCGCGGAAATACGGCATCCAGAGCACCATCCATACCGGCGGCCCCTCGATCCCCGGCTCCGGCCTGATCGACAAGGACGTGGTGCTGGAGGCCGGCACCGACGTCATCGGGCACATCAATGGCGGCCACACCGCCCTGCCCGACGACCAGATCCGCTGCATCTGCGAGGGCTGCAAGGCCGGGCTCGAGCTCGTGCACAACGGCAATGAGCGCTCGGCGCTGTTCACCTTGCGCACCGCGCGCGAGATGAACGAACTCAACCGCGTGATCCTCGGCACCGACGCGCCGGCCGGCTCCGGCGTGCAGCCGCTCGGCATCCTGCGCATGGTGTCGCTGCTGTCCTCGCTCGGCGACGTGCCGGCCGAGATCGCGTTCTGCTTCGCCACCGGCAACACCGCGCGGATGCGCGAGCTCGACTGCGGCCTGATCGAAATCGGCCGCTCCGCCGATTTCGTCATCATGGACAAGGCGCAGCACTCGCCGGCCGAGACGCTGCTCGACAGCGTCCAGCTCGGCGACCTCCCGGGCATCGGCATGACCATCATCGACGGCATCGTCCGCACCCAGCGCAGCCGGAATACGCCGCCGGCGACGAAGATCCCGGAGATCGTGGCGAAATAGGATCGACCGGCTTTCTCCGCCGTCATTGCGAGCGCAGCGAAGCAATCCAGGGCCGCATGTGAAGCTCTGGATTGCTTCGGCGCAAGGGCGCCTCGCAATGACGCCGTGAGTTTGATGAAGATTGCGTAGCAAGGTTGGGCAAAGGCGCGCGCGACGCGCCAGCGCCGTGTGCGACGCACCCAGCGTCTTCGTCGCAGCATAGATGGTGGGCACGACGTATTCGCTACGCGAATGCGTCTTTGCCTACCCTACACGACCTGCGCTCGTGGCGACTACCGCAGCCTGTTCAACAGCGACAGCAGCGTCTCGCGTTCCTTCGCATCGAGCGGCGCCAGCGTTTCCTTGGAGATCGCCAGCGCGAGCGGTGCGGTCTTCTCCGCGAGCTGCTGGCCGGCGCGGGTCAGGCTGACTAACAGCCTGCGACCATCCTGCGGGTCCGGGCTGGTTTCAGTGAGACCGCGCGCCGTCAGCCGATCGATCACGCCCTTGATGGTCGCGACATCCATCGCCGTGAACCGTCCGAGCTGGTTCTGAGAGCACGGTCCGGTCTCGACCAGCTTCGACAGCGCCGCCCATTGCGTCGGCGTCAGGTTGCTGCCGATGTCGCGCGCGAAGATCATGGTGTGGCGCTGCCACACCTGCCGCAGGATGAAGCCGATCTGGTCGTCCAGCACATAGGCCGTGCGGGCCGGCTTTGGCGCAGCCTTCGCGGCTTGCTTGGCCTGTGGCTTCGGCGTCGTCTTGGTCGCCGCTTTTGTCGACCGCTTCAGCGGGGCGCTCTTGGCCATATCTTTCCTCGCCTCAGATCGACAGATGCGCGTCGCGGATGTCGGGCCGCGCGTCGAGCTCGGCCATGGTGCCGGAGAAGCAGATGCGACCGCGCTCGATGATGTAGGCGCGGTCAGAGATCAGCTTCGCGAAATGCAGGTTCTGCTCGGAGACGACCAGCGAGACGCCTTCCTTCTTCATGGTCAGGATCGCATCGACCATCTGCTCCACGATCTTCGGCGACAAGCCTTCCGAGGGCTCATCGAGCAGGACCAGCGACGGATTGCCCATCAGCGTGCGGGCGATGGTCAGCATCTGCTGCTCACCACCGCTCATGCGGCCGCCCGGGCGACTCTTCATCTCGCCGAGATTTGGAAACAGCTGATACAACTTCTCGCGGGTCCATTGCGGGGCATTGGGCCGCGGCTTCTGGCGCCCGACCTCGAGATTCTCCTCCACCGTCAGCTCGGTGAAGATTCTGCGCTCTTCCGGAACATAGCCGAGGCCGGCGCGAACGATCTCATGGGTCGGCGCGGACGAGATGTCCTTGCCCTCGAACATGATCTGGCCTTCGCGCAGCTCGACCAGGCCGACGATCGAGCGGAAGGTCGTCGATTTGCCGGCGCCGTTGCGCCCGAGCAGTGCCACCACCTCGCCCTCGCCGACCTCGAGGCCGATGTCGAACAGGATATGCGCAGGACCGTAGTGGCTGTTGAGATTGGCGACGGACAGCTTCATGCCGGAGCTCCCTCGCGATGATCGGCATCATACAGCAGGCCTTCGCCGAGATAGATCGCCTGCACCTCGCGATTGGCCCGCACCTCGGCTGGCGATCCCTCGGCAATGAGACTGCCACGATTGAGCACGAGAATGCGGTCCGCATGCTCGAACACCACGTCCATGTCGTGCTCCGTGAAAAGGACACCGATCGACTGCTCACGCGCGATTCCGGCGGTCAGCCGCATCAACTCGACGCGCTCGCGCGGCGCCATGCCGGCGGTCGGCTCGTCCATGAGCAGCAGCTTCGGCTGGTTGGCGAGCGCGATCGCGAGCTCCAGCCGCTTGAGGTCGCCATAGGCGAGCTCGCCGCAGGGACGCTCGGCATAGCCGGCCATGCCGACGAGATCGAGCAGGCGATCTGCTTCGTCGCGCTCGATGCCAAGCATCGGGCTCCAGAAATCGAACAGGCGGCGATGATGCGAGACCAGCGCGACCTGGATGTTCTCACGCACCGTCATGGTCGGATAGGTCGCGGTGATTTGGAATGTTCGCCCGACTCCGAGCCGCCAGACCTCGCGCGGCTTGCGCCCCGTGGTCTCCTGCCCCATCACGGTGATGCGGCCGCTGTCCGGCACGTTCTGGCCGTTGAGCATGTCGAAGCAGGTGCTCTTGCCGGCGCCGTTCGGACCGATCAGCGCGAGGATCTCGCCGGCCTGCAGCGTGAACGACACGTTACGGACGGCGTGAATGCCGCCATAGGATTTAGACAGGCCTTCGACCGAGAGCAGCGACACGCCGAGACTCATTGTGCGCCCTCCATCTTGGCCGACAGCGAAGCCCCCTTGGGGGCCGCTGCGCGGCGCCGATGCATGACGGTTTCGACCACGCCCACGATGCCTTTCGGGAACACCACCACGATCAGCACGATGAAGATGCCGAGCACGAGCTTCGACCAGTCGGTCTGGCTGACCAGCCAGATGTTGAGCGCCTTGTAGACGATGGCGCCGAAGATCGCGCCGGGCACCGTCTCGACGCCGCCCAGCAGCACCATGACCAGGGCATCGACCGACAGCGAGATGCCCATGTTGTCCGGAAAGACGCTGCCCTTGAGATAGGCGAACAGCGCACCGCCGAGGCCGGCCGTCGTGCCGGCGATGATGAACGCCGTCCACTGGATGCGCTTGCCGTTGATGCCGATCGACTCGCTGCGCAGCGGAGAGTCGCGCATCCCGCGCAAGGCGTAGCCGAACGGCGAGAAGGTGATCAGACGCAGCACGCTGACGACCAAGGCGGAGACGCCGAGCGCGAGCCAGTAGAAGTGCGACGGCGACGCGGCCCATTTCTCCGGCCAGAGCCCGAGAATGCCGTTGTCACCGCCGGTGACCGCGACCCATTGGAACGCGATCGACCACACAATTTGCGCAAAGGCCAACGTAAGCATCGCGAAATACACGCCCGAAAGCTGGACGGCGAAGGCGCCGAACACGGCCGCACCAAGCGCGCCGAGCAGCGGCCCCAGCAAGAGGCAGGCGATCATCGGCAGCCCCGCCATCTTCGCGAGGAAGGCGACGCCGTAAGCGCCGAGGCCGAAATAGGCGGCATGACCGAACGAGGCGAGCCCGCCGACCGCCATCAGGAAATGCAGCGACGCGGCGAAGATCACGAAGATCGCGATCTCGGCGCCGACGGTCAGCGCGTAGTTGCCGGCGATGAAGGGAAGCATCGCCGCCAGCGCCAGCGCGACGAGAGACGCCAGCCGCTCGACCGAGCTCAGCGGACGCCAGGGAATGACGGTGAGACCGGGTGTGCGCCGCGCCGGCGCCTCCTTCTTGCCGAACAGGCCCCAGGGCCGCACGACCAGCACGACGGCCATCACCAGGAACACCAGGATCAGCGAGATCGTGGGGAAGATGAGAATGCCGAAGGCATTGAGCTCCGAGACCAGAACCGCGGCAACGAAGGCGCCGAGGATGCTGCCGAGGCCGCCGATCACGACGACCACGAACACCTCGACGATGATGCGCAGATCCATCGCGTGATGGACCGCGTCGCGCGGAATCTGCAGCGCGCCGCCGAGCGCGGCGAGGAAGACGCCGACCGCGAACACCGAGGTGAACAGCCACTTCTGATTGACCCCGAGCGCCGCGACCATGTCGCGGTCCTGCGTCGCCGCGCGCACCAGGATGCCCCAGCGAGTGCGCTGGAACAGCAACCAGAGCACACCGAGCACGATCGGACCGAGCGCGATCAGGAACAGGTCGTAGCTCGGGATGTTCTGACCGAAGAAATCGACCGCACCTTTCAATCCCGGCGCGCGGCGGCCGACCAGATCATCCGGTCCCCAGATCAGCACGACGAGATCCTCGACCATCAGGGTCAAGCCGAAGGTCGCGAGCAACTGGAACAGCTCCGGCGCGTGATAGATCCGGCGCAGCAGCACGATCTCGACGAGCACGCCGATGGCCGCGACCACGAACGCCGCCACGACGATGCCGCCCCAGAAGCCGAGCGGACCGGACAGCCGCTCGGTGAGCGAAAAGGCCACATAGGCGCCGAGCATGTAGAACGCGCCATGGGCGAAATTCACGATGCGGGTGACGCCGAAGATGATCGACAGTCCCGACGCCACCAGGAAAAGCGAGGCTGCACTGGCAAGGCCGGTCAGGAACTGGACGAAGTAGAAGGCCATGGGCGGTCCGCATGAGGAGATCGTCGAATCGATGAGCCGCATTTGCGCTCGGGCGCTCCTTCAGAGAGCTGACGAGCAAGCGTGGGGTGAGGGATCTCGGCCCGAACCTGTAGATCAGGCGTCGTATTCCCTCACCCCGCCCGCTCTCCCCCTGCGGGAGAGGGAGAAGCAGGATCGTGTGGATCAGTCCTTCGGCCGGAGCTTGCCGACTTCCGCGTCACCAGGCAGATAGTCCGAGCCCTTGCGGTAGACAGTGTCGACCATGATGCCCTTGCCGTCCTTCAGCGCGGTCTTGCCGACGTAAGCGCCGAGCGTCGACTGGTGGTCGATCTTACGGAACGTGATTTCACCGAAGGGCGACGGCACGGACAGTCCCTCGGCCGCGGCGATCAGCTTGTCGGTATCGGTCGAGCCGGCCTTGGCGAGAATGGCGGCCGCCGACTTGATGGTCTGGTAGCCGACGATCGAGCCGAGCCGCGGATAGTCGTTGTACTTGGCCTGATACGCCTTCAGGAACGCGTCGTGCTCGGGCGTCTTGATCGAGTACCAGGGATAGCCGGTGACGATCCAGCCCTCGGGCGTCTCCTCCTTGAGCGGATCGAGATATTCCGGCTCGCCGGTCAGGAAGCTGACGACCTTGCGGTCCTTGAACAGGCCGCGGGTGTTGCCTTCGCGGACCAGCTTCACGAGATCGGCGCCGAAGGTGACGTTGAGGATCGCCTCCGGATTGGCGGCGGCGACGGCCTGCACCACCGGACCGGCGTCGATCTTGCCCTGCGGCGGCCACTGCTCGTCCACCCACTGGATGTCGGGGCGCTTCTCCGACAAGAGCTTCTTGAACACCGCGACGGCCGACTGGCCGTATTCGTAGTTCGGCGCGATCGTGGCCCAGCGCTTGGCGGGAAGCTTGGCGGCCTCCTCCACCAGCATCGCCGCCTGCATGTAGTTCGACGGACGCAGGCGGAAGGTGTATTTGTTGCCCTTCGCCCAGGTGATGGCGTCGGTCAGCGGCTCGGCCGCCAGGAAGAACACCTTCTTCTGGTTGGCGAAGTCGCTGACGGCGAGGCCAATGTTCGACAGGAACGTACCGGCGAGCATCGCGACGTTCTCGCTCGAGACCAGCTCGTTGGCTGCGGTCTGCGCATCGGCCGGCTTGCCGCTGTCGTCCTTGGAGACGACGACGAGCTTCTTGCCGTTGATGCCGCCGGCTGCATTGACCTCCTCGACCGCGAGCTGCCAGCCCTTGCGATAAGGCTCGGTGAACGCCGGCAGCAGCGAATAGCTGTTGATCTCACCGATCTTGATGACGTCCTCGGCGCGCGCCGCGCCCGTCAGTCCCGCGACGGCAAGGCCCAGGCCTGCCGCAAGCATCGTTCTCCGTCGCATCCCTTCAGCCTCCATGTTGAGTCGAATTACCGTAGACCGTCCTCGCCCTTGATCTCGGCGACCGTGAGCCCGCCGACGCGCGGCAGCGGACGGCCGCTGTCGGTGACCGCGAGCGCGACCATGATCTCATTGGCGCGTGGCGCGTCGTTGATCTGCACCTCCATGCCGTCGAAATGACTGCGCACGAAGGCCGCATCTTTATGGCCGAGCGGAATGTCGAGCGTGCAGCCGACGCCGCCGCGCTTCTTCGACGAGGGGATCAGCGCCGCGCCCTTGCCGAGCACCTTGCGCACCGGCGCCCCCATCTTTGGATGCAGGATCGCGGCCGCATGCTCCAGCTCGCCGTCGCTGCCGACGGCGGCCGCCTTGCCGTAGCTGTGCGCGGCCGGTCCTTCAATGCCGAGCGCGGCCACGGCGCGCTTGGCCAGCATCTCGCCCAGCTCCTCGCCGATCGCAATCAGAGGCGACAGGTCCTCGACATAGCGGCCGGCAAACGGATTCTCGATCACCGCCACTGCCGCAGCCCGCCGCGTCGGCGGCGAGACGGACCGGCCCATCTCCTGATGGACTTCCTCGACCACGGTCACGATCTTCCTGATGACGGCGCTCATCGTCGACCCTTCGTATTCTTGCACATCATGCATCAAACCTCACGCCGCCGCCGCCCGCAACTGCGGCCGACGGACGATCTCGACCGCGCGCGGGCCGACAACGCGAATGTTGCCGCGGAGCTGCAGAACAGCGCCTTCGATCAGACCAGCCGACAGCAGCGACTGCCCACGATGCTCGCCCGCGGCCAGCGCTTCGGCAACCTCGACATCACGGAGCTCTCCGACCTCGCATGTGACGAGGCGGTCACCGAGATCGCTCTCCGGTTGCAGCTCGCACGCAGGTCGGCGAAGCACGGCCGGATGACCCGGAAGGTCGACCGCGTTGCCGATCACCGTCGCAGCCGCATCGGCCTGCGCCGCGCTACGCGCGAGCACCGTCACCGCATCGGCAATGCCCAGCGAGAAGCTGCGACCGTGGCGGCCCGATGTGGCGACACCGCCGATCGCGTCGGCAGCACGAAGCGTCATCCTCCGCATCACGCCCGCGCCGTCGGGACGGTCCATCAGCCCGACGCTGAACGTGGCGGCATCCCGCAGATGGAGTGCGATGTCACCGCCATTGTTGACATAAGCCCGCGTCAGCTTCGCCGCGCCGCGCATTGCGCCGAGAATCTCCTCGGCGACACTACCCGCGACAGCCGCCATCGGCGTGATGAACATCTCGCGCGCAAACGGCACCACGGCGGCATGCATCCGCTGCGCGACGACGCCCTTCAACAGGCAGCGATCCTGATCGGCCCCTCTGCGCAGCACGGACAGTTCCACACACAGCTCGTCGAGCAGCCCCGTAAAACGCTCGGCCGCCGCACGATAGGCCGCACCAATATCGCCATCGGCCGCATCTGCGCCGATGATCAGATCGATCGGGCCGTCCTGCAGATGCAGCCGCCGGTCGGGCAACAAGGCGATCTGTGGCCGCCGGCTCATGCGCCCGGCCTCGGCCACGGCAGTTGGCGGATGTCCTTGCTGACATCCTTCAGCGAAGCGAGCGGCTGGACGTAGTCCATGTGCCCGCCGAGCGCCGCATAATCCGATAGCCTCAGCGTGAACTCGATCGGCGCGACGATCGCAGGCGTCGGCACATAGCCGAAGGCGCCGGCCGGCATCTGGGTCACGTCGACCATATAGGTGATGCCGCCGCCCGGCCAGACATAGACCGGCGCACCGCCGCTCGTCACCCGCGTCAGCGTATCCTTGACCGAACGCGTCAGCCGCACCGGATTGTCGGTGACGCCAGCGCGCAGCGAGCCGCCGGCACCGGCCATGAACAGCACGGTGCACAGCGCCGGCTCGCAGTTCTCCTGGATGCGCTCGACCGAGAACCGCAGCTCCGGCGGCATCTCGCGCTGCACCGGCCTGAGCGTCTCGTCGAGCACGTAGTATCCGGCATGCTCGCCCGTCGTGGACACCATCAGCAGCGTCGTTCCCGGCTTCGCCGTCTTCGGATCGAACGGCCCGAGGATCGACAGCGGATCGGAGATGTCGGTGCCGCCCCAGCCGGTTCCGGGCTGCGCCACTTGGAAGTAGCGGCCCGGCGTCGAGCGGCGTCCCTTCATCTTGATGCCGGTCGCAGGAATGTCGAGCAGCTTGCCGGCCTGGTGCTCCGAAAGAACGCCGGTGATGTGATCATCAACCACGACGACCTCGTCGACCTTGCCCTGCCATTGCTTGGCGAACATGCCGATCGTGGCCGAGCCGCAGCCGACGCGCATGCGATCTTCCTTGACGCCGTTGACGATCGGGGGCTGCCCCGCCTGCACGATCACGCTGGAGCCCCCGTCGACCACGAGTTCCACGGCTTTGCGGTTGCTGAGGTCCATCAGCGCGTCACAGGTGACACGCCCCTCCTTCTTGGAGCCGCCGGTGAGATGATGCACGCCGCCGAGCGACAGCATCTGCGAGCCGTATTCGCTGGTCGTGACGTGACCGACCGCCTCGCCGTCGACGCGCACCGTCGCCGCTTCCGGTCCGAGATAGCGGTCGGTGTCGATCTTCACCTTGACGCCGCAATAGCTGAAGATGCCCTCGGTCACGACCGTGACCATGTCGACGCCATCGACCACCGACGACACAATGAACGGCGCCGGCTTGTAGTCCGGATAGGTGGTGCCGGCGCCGATCGCGGTAACGAACAGCTCGGGCTGATGCACGATCTTGCCGTCCCAGTCGCCGCTCGCCTGGAACGGCACCAGCTTGCCGCCATGCGACACCGTGCGCTCCAGCAGGATATGCGGATCGACGCGCACCAGCACACCGTCCTGATTGGCATAACGGTCGCAGGCACCTGCCGCGCCCGGCTTGATGTAGCACATCACCGGACAGGCATCGCAGCGGATCTTGTCCGCGGCACCGTCGCTCGCCGTTTCGGTCACCATGCAGAGAAGCCTATCTTGAAGCGGAGCTGGCGGCAAACGTCCACACGCCGCGGCAATTCGTTCGTATACGAATGATGTCGCGCCCCTCCGCCGGCTGTCAAGCGCCACCGCGAACGAAAAGCACGATTGCCGGATAAACGATCAGTTTGCCCTGCACAATGACGACAAATCGTGCATACGCTGCAGCGCAAAACGTGGCACTTGCATGTTAGTACACAAACGATACGCTCGGAGCGATCGCCATCGCATCCTCGTTAACGATAGCATAGCGGACGACAGAAGGGCATGACGCCAGCAACGATTCGGCTGACCGTGAACGGACGGGCGCACGACGTCGCCGCCGCGCCCGGCACGCCCCTGCTTCATGTGCTGCGCAACGACCTCGCCCTGAACGGTCCGAAATACGGCTGCGGCCTGGGTGAATGCGGCGCCTGCACCGTGCTGATCGACGGCCGCGCCGCCCGCTCCTGCGTCATTCCGGTGGAAGGCTGCATCGGCCGTGATGTCACCACGCTGGAAGGGCTGGGCTCGCGCGAGGCGCCCGATCCGGTGCAACAGGCCTTCATCGCCGAGCAGGCTGCGCAATGCGGCTATTGTCTCAACGGCATGATCATGACGACCAAGGCACTGCTGGCGATCAAGCCCAATCCGTCACGCGACGAGATCAAGCAGGCGCTGCGCTACAATCTCTGCCGCTGCGGCGCCCATGTCGAGATCCTCCGCGCGGCGATGCGGGCGGCCGGCCACACGCTCGAGGCGCTGGACTGATGAACGATCGCCTCACCAAGGACGAAGACATGCCTCGCGGCTGGCTGGTCGTCGAGCGTCCCATGGCCGGCAACAATGGCCGGTCCGAAACCTTCATCCGGATCACGGCGGCAGGCGAGGTCTCGGCCTTCAACGGCCATGTCGATCTCGGCACCGGCATCCGCACCGCGCTGGGACAGATCGTTGCAGAAGAGCTCGACGTCTCCTTCGCCCGCGTCGTGGTCGTGCTCGGTGACACCGCGGTCGTGCCGAACCAGGGCGCGACCATCGCCAGCGAGACAATTCAGATCACCGCCGTGCCCCTGCGCAAGGCGGCGGCGCAGGCGCGCGCCTTCCTCTTGGCGCGAGCGGCCGCGCAGCTCGGCCTCGACGTTCAGGATTTGACGGTCGAGGACGGGCTGATCCGCGGGCCCAACAACCGCGTCCTCAGCTATGGCGAACTGATCGGCGATGAGACGATCAGCCTCGCGCTCGCCGACGATATCATCGTCAAGTCGGTGAACGACTATCAGGTCGTCGGCCGCTCGGTGCCGCGCGTCGATCTGCCGGCGAAGGCGACCGGCGAGCTCATCTACGTACATGACGTGCGCGTGCCCGGCATGCTGCACGGCCGCGTCGTGCGCCCACCCTATGCCGGCGTCGATGCCGGACCGTTCATCGGCACCAGCCTGCTTGACGTCGACAGAGACTCGGTGCGCGGCGTCCCGGGCCTGATCGACGTCGTCGTCATCGGCGACTTCATCGGCGTCGTCGCCGAGCGCGAGGAGAACGCGATCCTGGCCGCCGAGCGCCTCGAGGTGAATTGGAAGCCGGTGCCGACCTTGCGCGATCTCGACGATGTCGAGAACGCGCTGCGGGCCAATCCGTCCGAGCCGCGACGGCTGCTCGACAAGGGCAATGTCGATGACGCCATCGCCGGCGCCGCCAAGCCGATGCGGCGGACTTATCTCTGGCCTTATCAGATGCACGGCTCGATCGGTCCGTCCTGCGCTGTCGCCGACTATCGCGACGGGCAGATCCGCATTTATTCCGGCACGCAGAATCCGCACATCCTGCGCGGCGATCTCGCCATGCTGATCGACTGTCCAGAGGATCACATCGAGCTGGTCCGGCTGGAGGCCGCCGGCTGCTATGGCCGCAACTGCGCCGACGATGTCACGGCCGATGCGCTGCTGCTGTCGCGTGCGGTCGGCCGCCCGGTGCGCGTGCAGCTGACGCGCGAGCAGGAGCATCTGTGGGAGCCCAAAGGCACCGCGCAGCTGATGGACGTCAATGGCGGCCTCAATGCCGACGGTTCGGTTGCGGCCTATGAATTCGCCACGCGCTATCCCTCGAACGGCGCGCCGACGCTGGCCTTGCTGCTCACCGGCCGCATCGCGCCGGAGCCCGCCGTGTTCGAGATGGGCGACCGCACCGCCATTCCGCCTTATGATTACGACCATATGCGCATCACAGCGCATGACATGCCGCCGATCGTGCGCGCCTCCTGGATCCGCGGCGTCTCGGCGCTGCCCAATACCTTCGCGCACGAGTCCTATATCGACGAGCTCGCTGCGGAGGCCGGCGTCGACCCGATCGAATACCGGCTGCGCTATCTGAAAGACGAGCGCGCGCGTGATCTCGTGAACGCCGTGGCCGAACGCGCCGGCTGGACGCCGCGCCCCGTGCGGGACGAGAAGACGCCCGAGAACGGCGTCGTCCATGGCCGCGGCTTCGCCTACGCGCTCTACGTCCACAGCAGGTTTCCCGGCTACGGCGCGGCATGGTCGGCCTGGATCGCCGATGTCGCCGTGAATACAACGACCGGCGATGTCAGCGTCACGCGGGTGATCGCAGGCCAGGACTCCGGCCTGATGATCAATCCGGACGGGGTACGCCACCAGATCGAAGGCAACGTCATCCAATCCACCAGCCGGGCGCTGATGGAGGAGATTCCCTTCACGCGCGGCAAGGTCGCGGCGCGGGAATGGGGCACCTATCCGATCATCACCTTCCCCGACGTGCCTGAGATCGACGTGCTGATGCTGCCGCGACCGGATCAGCCGCCGCTCGGCGTCGGCGAGTCCGCGTCCGTGCCAAGCGCCGCCGCGATCGCCAATGCGATCTACGACGCCACCGGCGTCCGCTTCCGCGAGCCGCCATTCACGCCGGAGCGCATCCTGAAAGGACTGCGCGGCGAGCAGGTCGACCCTGCGAAGCCACAGTCTCTTCCTGCATCCGAAAGGCCCACGGCAACATGGCTCAAGCCGTTCGCGAAACGCGGCGGCCTCATCGCCAGCGCCGTCGCGGCCTGCGCCGCGGCCATCAGCGTCGCGGCAGCCGTGCTGCCCTGGCGCGCCATCGCGCCGATCACCCGCCCCGATCCCTCGGTCTATTCCGCTGCGACGATCGCGCGCGGGGAGGCGCTCGCGGCGCTCGGCAATTGCGCGGTCTGCCACACCTCGGACGGCGGCCTGATCAATGCCGGCGGCCGTGCGCTGGAGACGCCGTTCGGCACGCTGTTCAGCACCAACATCACGCCCGACGTCGAGACCGGGATCGGCGCCTGGTCCTATCCCGCCTTCGAGCGCGCGATGCGCGAGGGCGTGCATCGCGACGGCCGGCAGCTCTATCCGGCGTTCCCCTACACGCATTTCGCACGAACCGATGATGCCGACCTGCAGGCGCTCTACGCCTACCTGATGGCACAGGCACCGGTCCGACAGCAGGCGCCGGACAACGCGCTGCGCTTCCCGTTCAACCTGCGGCCGCTGGTCGCCGGGTGGAATGCACTGTTTCACGACACGCAGCCGTTCAGGCGTGATCCAACACGATCCGAGCAGTGGAATCGCGGCTTCTATCTCGTCGAAAGCCTCGGCCATTGCAGCGCCTGTCACTCGCCGCGCAACGCGCTCGGCGCCGAGCGACGCAACGCATATCTCGCTGGCGGCTTCGCCGATGGCTGGGAAGCCCCAGCGCTGACCTCGCTCTCGAGCGCCCCGATCCCGTGGACCGAGGACGAGCTCTACACCTATCTCCGCTCCGGTCAGTCGCGCTTCCATGGCGTGGCCGCCGGTCCGATGGCACCGATCGTCAAGGATCTCGCGACGCTGCCCGATGCCGACATTCGGGCCATGGCGATCTATCTCGCCTCGTTCCAGACGCCCTCGCCCGAGGCAGCGAAGCTGGAGGCGATGGCCGCGGAGTTGGAAGCGCGCACCAAGGTGACCTCGACGCCGTCTCCGGCGGCACGGCTCTATCTCGGCGCCTGCGCGGTCTGTCACGAGGTCGGCGGCCTGCCATTGTTCGGCAGCCGGCCCTCGCTGGCGCTGAACAGCAACCTGCACAGCGCCACACCCGACAATCTGATCCAGGTGATCCTGCACGGGATCATGAAGCCGGCCTCGTCCGACCTCGGCTACATGCCGGCGTTCAAGGAGCATCTCAGCGACGTCCAGCTCGCCGAACTCGTCGCCTATCTCCGTCAGCAATTTGCCCCGGACAAGCCGGCCTGGACGGGCGTCGACGCCGCCGTCGGTCGCATCAGGTCCGCCGTGGCGCAGTGAGGCCGAGCATGCTCCTTCAGCGCCCGGCGCCCCGACCACCACCCTGACGCGCATTCGGGCACCTCCTTGCCAGTAATTTCGCCTTGCGGCAGTCGCCCTGCCGCTTCTAGAATTTGAGACTATGTTCCAAAAACTGGAACAAACGGTATCATCATGAGCGCCCTGACCAACGCCATCGACATCCTGCGCTGCTTTTCGACCGCGCGACCCGACCTCTCCTTTGCCGACGTCCAGGTCCTGACCGGCAAGCCGAAAAGCTCGACCTCACGTCTGCTCCGCTCGCTGCGCGATTGCGGCCTGCTCGAGCAGGACCCGCATAGCCGACGCTACCGCCCGGGCCTGCTGACCTTCGAGCTCGGGCGGCTTCACCGTGCCCATGACGACCTGATCGCCACCGCCGAGGGCGAACTGCGCGATGTCTGCGCGCGCACTGGCCACACCGGCTACATCGCCGTGCTCGACGGCTATCAGCAGGTGGTGCTGCGGATCGTGCCCGGCTCCAATCCGCTGCGCGTCGTCAACCCGCCCGGCCAGCGCACGCCGGCAATCATCACCTCGAACGGCCGCGCCATGCTGGCGCGTCTGTCAGACCAGGAGATCCGGGCGCGGGTGCCGCTCGACTACCCGAAGGTCCCGGCCAACTCGCCGCAGAACTTCACCGAGCTGATGGCGCGGCTGAACGAGATCCGCCGGACCGGCATCTCGGACGCCGCCGACGAGGCCATCGAGGGCGTCGGCTCGCAGGGCTTTGCGCTGGCGAGCGGCGAGAGCGGTGAGCTGATCGGCATCGCCGTCTCCTATTCGGTGCAGGCGACCACCGAGATCGAGCGCGCCAACGTCCGCCGCGAGCTCGGCGCAATGGCAGCCAAGCTGCGGCGCATGACCGGCGATCCGCTCGGCCAGACCATCGAGCAACTGGCCGGACTGGCCTCCTGATGACGAGCAGCAGCGCGCCGCGCGTCAACAGCATGGCGCTGTTGATCCTGCCGAGCGCGTTGCTGTTCGCGCTGTTCTTCTTCCTGCCGATCGGATTGATGGCGCTGATGAGCGTCCTGACCGGCAACCCCGTGGTCATGCCGAACGTCGCCCTCACCGCCAAGCACTATGCCCGCATGGGCGATGACGGTTACTATCTCGAGGTGATCTGGACCACGATCCGGATCGGCCTCTGGACGACCCTGGCCGCGCTCGTGATCGGCTACCCGCTCGCGCATTGGATGGCGCGGATCAAGAGCCGCACCGGCCATGCGCTGCTGCTGATGGCCGTGCTGGCGCCGATGCTGACCGGCATCGTGGTGCGCACCTTCGCCTGGATGACGCTGCTGTCCGACAAGGGTGTCATCAACCAGATCCTGACCTCGCTCGGGCTGATCACCAGGCCGTTGCAGCTGATGTACAATGAGACCGGCATCATCATCGGCCTCGTCCACATCTATGTGCCTTTCATGGTGCTGACGCTGACTGGCGTGATCGGCCGCATCGACGAACGGCTGGAGCAGGCGGCGGAGAATCTCGGCGCCAGCCCGTGGCGCGCTTTTCTCGAAATCACCCTGCCGCTCAGCCTGCCCGGCATCCTCGCCGGTTCGCTGCTCGTCTTCGCGCTCGCGATCAGCGCCTACGTCACGCCGATCCTGCTCGGCGGCTTCCAGATCATGACCCTGCCGATCCTGATCTACCAGCAGATCTCCGCGAACTTCAACGTCGGATTCGCGGCTGCGCTCGGCATGGTGCTGCTCATCATTTCGCTCTCGCTCGTTGTCGCGTATAATCACGTGCTCGGCCTCGTTTCGGGCCAACGCGAGCTGCAATGAGGGCCAATATGACGAGCCTTGCTCCAGGATCGCGGCCGCCGCTTGCTGCGCCGATCGATCTGGCGGCCACACCTGCCCTTCGCAGCAAGACGCGGCCGCTCCGGTGGGGTCGCAGGCTCTATCTCACCGCCAATACCGGCATCCTCGCCTTCCTGCTGGCGCCGATCGCGATCGTGATCGTGTTCGCTCTGAACCCCACGCCTTTCATCCAGTTTCCGCCAGTCGGCGCCTCCTTGCGCTGGTTCGAGAAGTTTTTCGCCTCGCGCGACTTCATGCACGCGCTGCTCTTCAGCATCGAAGTTGCGGCCATGACCACGGCCGCGGCCACCGTGCTTGGCGCGTCGGCCGCGCTGGCGATCGCCCGCGGCAACCTGCCAGGCTCGCGGCTGATCGTGGCGACCATGCTGTCGCCGCTGATGCTGCCCGCGATCCTGACCGGTCTTGCACTGTTCCAGTCCTACGTGCTGCTCGATGTCGGGCGTCCCTTGTGGGGCCTCGTCGCGGGCCATACGCTGATGACGATTCCCTACGTCGTGCGCACCACGCTCGCGGTGTTGCATAATTTCGATGTCAGGCTGGAGGAAGCCGCGCAAAATCTCGGCGCCAGCCCCACCCGGGCCTTCTTCGAGATCACTCTGCCGCTGGTGAAGCCCGGCGTTCTGGCGGGCGCGATCTTTGCTTTCATCGTCTCGTTCGACCAGTTTCCGGTGTCGCTGTTCCTGGTCGCGCCGGGTAGCGAGACCTTGCCGATCACGCTGTTCAACTATCTGAAGTTCGATCTCGACGGCACCATCGGCGCGGCCTCGGTGGTCTCGATCCTGCTCGCCTTCATCGTCGTCATCGCGCTCGACCGCACCGTAGGTCTTCGCTCCTACGTCAAACTCTAAGGGAGATCCCGGACATGACCGCCTCATCGCGTCGTTTTCCTCTGAGCCGCCGCCGCCTGCTGACCGCGGCTGCGTCGCTCGGCGCCGGCGTTGTCGCTGCTCCCTATGTCGCGCGTGCGGACGAGCCCGTTCTCAACGTCACCGGCTGGGGCGGCAAATGGGGTGACGTGATGAAGGCCGAGATCGGCCCGGCCTTCGAAAGCGAGTTCAAGTGCAAGCTCAAGACCGACACCGCGCTGCCATTCCTGCCGAAGCTGCAGGCGAGTTCGCGCTCGGCTCCCATCTACGACGTGCTGCACACCAACTCCAACGAGCAGTGGGCGGCCGTGGAGATGGGTCTCGTCGAGCCCAAGGTCGACCCCAAGCTGGTTCCGAATATCGCCGACGTCTATCCTTACGCCGTCAGCGACAAGATCGTCGGCGTCTGCATCTTCACCAGCGCCATCGGTCTCGGCATGCGCACCGACAAGGGCTATGGGAGCGTCACGTCGTGGAAAGACTACTGGGACGCGAAATTCAATGGCGCGCGCGGCGGCTATGTGATCCCAGCCAATAGCCTGGGACAGGCGTTCGTGATGATGTGCGGCGCGCTGTATGGCAAGGGCCAGACCGACCTCGACGCCGCCTATGGAGCGCTGGAGAAGCTGAAGCCGATCAAGCTGGTCGACTTCACCGGCGCGATGGAGAAGCTGATCCTGTCCGGTGAGGTCGGCCTCGGCATCCTGCATGATTCCGGCATCTATCGTTACGACGGTCAGAACCAGCCGGTCGACTTCGTCACGCCGAACGAGGGCGTGCTGTCGCTCGAGCAAGTGCTGAGCATCACGCCCGGCAGCAAGGTGAAGGAGCTCGCCAACGCCTATATCAACTACATGCTGCGCCCCGAGGTCCAAAAGCGCCTCGCCGAGACGGTGTGGTATTCGCCGGCCAACAAGAAGGTCAAGCTCGACGCCAAGTATGACGCCAAGCTGCTGACGACGCCGGAGAAGGTCAGCAAGCTGATCCAGGTCGACTGGAAGTGGTACAATGCACGAAAAGACGAGATCGACAGCCGGGTCAACCGGATCTTCCGCGCATGAGCGCTGCCATCGAGATCGCCGCGGTCAGCAAGATCTATGACGGCGGCGTACGCGCACTCGATGCGGTTGCCGTGAACATCAGGCCTGGCGAGTTCTTTTCGCTGCTCGGCCCGTCCGGCTGCGGCAAGACCACCACCCTGCGCATGATCGCCGGCTTCGACAGCCCAAGCGCCGGCGAGATCCGCCTCGACGGCGCCGACATCACCCATGTGCCGGCGCACAAGCGCGACATGGCGATGGTGTTCCAGAACTACGCCCTGTTTCCGCACCGGACCGTGGCCGAGAACGTCGCCTTCGGCCTGCGCATGCGCAAGATCGACAAGGCGACGATTGCCGCGAAGGTGAAGGCAGCGCTGGCGATGGTTGAACTCGGAGGCCTGGAGAACCGCAGGCCGGCGCAACTGTCCGGCGGACAGCAGCAGCGCGTCGCGCTCGCCCGCGCCATCGTCATCTCGCCGCGCGTGCTGCTCTGCGACGAGCCGCTCGGCGCGCTCGACAAGAAACTGCGCCAGCAGATGCAGTTCGAACTCAAGCAGCTGCAGAAGACGCTCGGCCTCACCCTCGTGTTCGTCACCCACGACCAGGAAGAGGCGCTGGCCATGTCGGACCGTATCGCGGTCATGAACGCCGGCCGCATCGAGCAGATCGGTACCCCGGTCGAGATCTACGATCAGCCGCGAACGCGTTTCGTCGCGGATTTCATCGGCGACACCAACATTTTTCGCGGCCAGCGCGTGACCTTGGACAATGGCGTCGGCATAGCCGCCGGCAACGGTCTGGTGCTGGCCCTGGCGGACACGGTCGCAGCAGCCGAGGGCGAGGTTCTGTCGGTCGCGCTGCGGCCGGAGAAGATATCGGTGTCACCAGCCGAAGTGGCCGATGCCAAGCGGACGGGCATGTCCGTGCGCGGCACCGTCGACAGCACCAATTTCCTCGGCGGCGCGGTGCTGTACCGCATCGCCCTGGAGAGCGGACAGCACGTGCTGGCGCAACAGCCGAATTCCGGGGCTGGTCCGCTCCACGCGCCGGGTCAAACGGTCACGCTCGACTGGCGTCCGGCCGATCTCGTCATTCTCGAGGATTGATATTGTGAACGTTAAATTCTTATTCCCGCAGCAGTACCGTGCGCCGCAGTCACAGAGCACCGTCGAGGAGCTCGTGCCGTGAGCGCGGCCGGCATGGAGACGATCAGCCTCGACGACATCGAGTCGCTCGCGGTCGGCGCCTGGATCCTCGGCACCGGCGGCGGCGGCAGTCCCTATCTCGGCCTGCTCAACCTGCGCCGGCTCTATGCGGAAGGACATCGCGTGCAGATGATGTCGCCGCTCGACCTCGCAGACGACGACTGGGTCGCGGTGGTCTCCAACATGGGCGCCCCCTTGGTCGGGCAGGAACGGCTGGCCGACAGCCGCAGCATCGCGCGTGCGGTGCGCATGCAGGAGGAGATCAACGGCATCACATTTCGCGCCGTGATGTCGGTCGAGATCGGCGGCGGCAACGGCATGCAGGCGCTGATGGCGGCGGCGCATCTGAACATTCCCGTGGTCGACGCCGACTGCATGGGCCGCGCCTTTCCCGAGGCGCAGATGACGTCGGTCGCGATCGGCGACCTCAAGCCCTATCCCTGCACGCTCTACGATCCGCGCGGCATCGAGGCCGTCGTGACCAAGGTGCCGAGCTGGAAGTGGATGGAGCGCGCCAGCCGCAAGATCTGCGTCGAGATGGGCTCGATCGCCTCGACCAGCAAGGCGCCGCGCACCGGCCGCGAGGTCAAGGACTGGGGCATCCATTTCACCACCACCAAGGCCATCGCCATCGGCCGCGCGGTCGAGGCCGCCAACAGGAGCCACCACGATCCGATCGCGGCGATCCTCGATTGCGAGGGCGGGCAGCGGCTCTTCAATGGCAAGATCGTCGACGTCGAACGCCGCACCACCGAAGGATTTCTGCGCGGCAGCGCCGTGATCGAGGGCAGCGACGACGATCGCGGCACCCGGCTCAAGCTGTCGTTCCAGAACGAATGGATCGTGGCTTGGCGCGATGGCAAAGCCATCGCAATGTCGCCGGACCTGATCTGCGTGCTCGACAGCGTCAACGGCCACGGCATCGGCACCGAGACGGTGCGCTACGGCCAGCGCGTTACCGTGATCGCGCTGCCCGCACCGTCCGTGCTGACCAGCCCGCGCGGGCTCGAATTCGTCGGCCCGCGCGCCTTCGGCTATGACCTCGATTTCCGGTCGCTGTTTGCGACCCCTGGAGCTCCCTGAGAATGAAGCGGATTGGCATTGACGTCGGTGGCACCAACACCGACGCCGTCCTGATTGCCGACGACGAGGTCGTCCACTCCGTCAAGAGCGCAACCACCGCCGACGTCACCTCCGGCATTCTCGCCGCGCTCAGGGCGCTGCGAGAAAATCCCGCGGCGACCGTGCCGGTCGATGCGGTCGTGATCGGCACCACGCACTTCATCAATGCGGTGGTGCAACGGCGACACCTGCAGAGGATCGGCGCCATCCGAATCGGGATGCCCGCCTCCGCCTCGCTGCCGCCGTTCTGCGACTGGCCGGCCGATCTCGCCGCGCTGGTCAGCGCCGAGACCTTCATGCTCGAAGGCGGCCACGATTACGATGGCCGCCCCTTCATGCCGCTCGACACGGCCGGACTGAGGGCCGCCGCGCACGCGATCAAGGCCAAGGGCCTGCGCGCGGTCGCGGTCGCCTCGTCGTTCTCGCCGCTCGACCCGAGCTGCGAAAACACTGCGCGCGAGATCCTCGCCGAGATCTGCCCCGAGGTCGCCGTCACCTTGTCGCACGACCTCGGCCGCATCGGACTGCTGGAGCGCGAGAACGCCGCCCTGCTCAATGCCGCGCTCCACGACCTCGCGGTCACGACGGTCGCCGCCTTCCGCAAGGCGATCGCGGAGTCCGGCATCGATGCTCCGCTGTTCCTGACGCAGAACGACGGCACCGTGATGCAGGCGGAGATCGCGACCGCCTTCCCGGTCATGAGCTTCGCCTCCGGCGCCACCAACTCGATGCGTGGTGCCGCGTATCTCTCCGGCCTCGACGACGCCATGGTGGTCGACGTCGGCGGCACCACCAGCGACATCGGCCAGCTGCGCCACGGCTTTCCGCGCGAGGCCAACGCCGTCGTCGAGGTCGGCGGCGTCCGCACCCTGTTCCGCATGCCCGATTTGCTCTCGATCGGGCTCGGTGGCGGCAGCCATGTCGAGCAGGATCCGGTCCGCGTCGGCCCGCTCAGCGTCGGATACCGGCTGACATCCGACGCGCTGGTATTTGGCGGCGACCGTCTGACCGCGACCGACATCGCGGTCGCGGCGGGGCTGATCGACATCGGCGACAGATCGCGCGTCGCGCATCTGCCGAAAGGCCTGATCGACGCCGCGCTCGCCGACGCCCACCGCAAGCTCGAGGGCGACATCGACCGCATGAAGACCGAGGCCGGCGACGTGCCGCTGCTCGCGGTCGGCGGCGGTGCCTTCCTGGTGCCGGAGCGCCTCGCCGGCATCTCCAACATCGTCCGCGTCGACCATGGCGACTGCGCCAATGCGGTCGGCGCCGCCATCGCCCAGGTCTCCGGCGAGGCCGACCAGGTCTTCCGCGACCTGACCCGCGACGAGGCCATCGCCGCCGCGCGCGGCATCGCCGAGGCACGCGCCGTGCAAGCCGGCGCCGCCCCCGATACGCTCAAGACGGTCGACGTCGAGGACATGCCCATCGCCTACCTCCCCGGCAACGCGCTGCGCGTCCGTGTTCGCGTCGCCGGCGCCATCGCCGAGCCGACCATCGGCGCGGCGGCGTAGTCCATTGTCATCACGCCAGCTCGGCGATCCGCTCGACCCCGGCCTCCGCGCCTTGCGCCTTGGCCGCCGCCATCGAGCCGCCGAGGTCAATGCCCCGGCAGGCGTTGTCGACGACGATGGCCGCGAAGCCGAGCCGCCGCGCATCGACCGCCGAATAGTGCACGCAGAAATCGGTGGCGAGACCGACGAGAAAAACCCGCTTCAGGCCGCGCTCGCGCAGATAGCCGGCGAGGCCGGTGGGCGTGGTCTTGTCGTTCTCGAAGAACGCCGAGTAGGAATCGATCGCGGCACGAAAGCCCTTGCGGATGATGAGCTGCGCCTTGTCGGTCGCAAGATCGGCATGGAAGGCCGCGCCCGGCGTGCCCTGGATGCAATGGTCCGGCCACAAGGTCTGCGGCCCGTAGGGCATCGTGACGGACTCGAACGGCGTCTTTCCCGGGTGGCTCGAGGCGAACGAGCTGTGTCCCGCCGGGTGCCAGTCCTGGGTCAGGATGATGTGATCGAACTTCCCGCTCAGCCGGTTGATCACCGGCACCACGGCATCCCCGTCGGCCACGGCGAGCGCGCCGCCGGGACAAAAATCGTTCTGCACATCGATGATGAGCAGCAAATCCTCGTTGGCCTTGATCTGCATTCCGGTCTGCATCCGTTTCACGCGTACTCCGTCAAGGATGGCCCCAGCCCGCGGCAATCTCAAGCCGGACCGCCGAACAATCCGCGGCAAGCCAGCCCCTCCATTTTGGAATCCCTGCCCTGCAGGATGGGCCTGGAAACACCCGCCGATTCATGGATTCTCCCGGCGGGAGAGCGTGGCCGATGCAGACTGCCGTCACACACCATTCCAAGAGCCAGCGTCTCGAGCGCTGGGCGGTCGCCACCCTGCGCGAGGCCGGCGCGATCGTCGAATGCGAACAGCACGGCTGGATGCGCGAGCGCGGCGATCCGCATGCGCTGTCTCTTGCGCTTCGCATCGCACGCGACGATCCGCCACGCGGCTTGCGTAGCTCGGACGCGGTCGCGGCGATCGAGGACGTCCTGGCCGCGACCGGCGACACCTGCCCTGATTGTTCACGGCACGGAGAGCCGGAAGATCCGCCGCGATTCAAATAAGTGATTCCGCAGCTACCCCAAGATGCCCTAGCCTGAGGCCTCCAGCGGGAGACGCCATCATGCCGAATCATCCGGTCCCGTGGCTGCTGCGCAAGCCATGCCCGACCTGCGGTCGCGCGCTCGCGGTGCGCGAGGGCAAGGGCGGGCGCCGCGAGCTTACTTGCCCGACCTGCGATGGGCCCGATCCGCTGCACTCGCCCAAGGCGCTCCGCTGGGCGAGGGGATCGCTTCGGCCGCCGGAGCGGCCGAAGCAACATTGACGTCACTGGCGCGTAAGTTTGCGCTCGACTTTCTTGCGGCTGTTGCCGACCTTCTTGACCGCCTTCTTCACCGCGGACGCCGAGCGGCCGCTTTTCTTGGCTTCGTAGCGGACTTCGTAGTCCTGTCCACCCGCGACGCGGGCGCGATCCTGCTTGCGTCCGCGCGCTGACTTTGCGGTCGAGGCCTTCTTCTTCGTTGCCATGGTGCATCTCCTTCTCAGCGCGCAACGCGCGACCCATCGAAGCGGTTCCGCCGATGAGGAAGGCCCATCGCATCGATCAGCCGACGTCGAACTTGACGCCCTGCGCCAGTGGCAGGCTGCGGCCGTAGTTCACCGTGTTGGTGGCGCGGCGCATATAGGCCTTCCACGAATCCGAGCCGGACTCGCGGCCGCCGCCGGTCTCCTTCTCGCCGCCGAACGCGCCGCCGATCTCGGCGCCCGAGGGACCGATATTGACGTTGGCGATGCCGCAATCGGAGCCGCGCGAGGACACGAACAATTCGGCCTCGCGCAGATCATTGGTGAAGATCGACGACGACAGGCCCTGCGGCACGGCGTTGTGCAGCTCGATCGCGGCATCGAGATCACGATACGGCATCACGTAGAGAATCGGCGCAAAGGTCTCGCGCTCGACCGGGCCTGATTGCGCTTCGATCTCGACCAGCGCCGGCCGGACGTAATAGGCCTGCTCGAAGCCGCCGACGGCGACACGCTCGCCGCCGAACACGCGGCCGCCGTGATCGCGCGCGGCGCTCAGCGCGTCCTGCATGGCGTCGTAGGCGCCGCGATCGATCAGCGGGCCGATCAGGGTGCCCTGCTCCAGCGGATTGCCGATCGCCACCGAGGCGTAGGCCTGCTTCAGCCGTGGCACGAGCTGGGCGTAGACGTCGGCATGCACGAACAGGCGGCGCAGGCTGGTGCAGCGCTGGCCCGCGGTACCCATCGCCGCGAACGCCACGGCGCGCAGGGTGAGATCGAGGTCGGCCGTGGGCGTGACGATCGCGGCATTGTTGCCGCCGAGCTCGAGGATGGCGCGGGCAAAGCGGCCGGCAAGGCAGGCGCCGACGACGCGGCCCATGGCGGTTGAGCCGGTCGCCGACACCAGCGGCACCCTGGCATCGTCGACCAGCATCTCGCCGACCGTGCGGCCGCCGAGCAGCAGGCCGGCAAGCCCCTCCGGCGCCTCACCGCCCTCGCGGCGATAACGTTGCAGCGCGCGCGCCAGCAGCGCGTCGGTCGCGAGCGCGGTCAGCGGCGTCTTCTCCGACGGCTTCCAGACGACGCTATTGCCGCACACCAGCGCAATCGCCGCGTTCCAGGCCCACACCGCCACTGGGAAGTTGAAGGCGGAGATCACGCCGGTGACGCCGAGGGGATGCCAAGTCTCCATCATGCGATGCTCGGCGCGCTCGGTCGCGATGGTCAGCCCATAGAGCTGGCGCGACAGGCCGACGGCGAAGTCGCAGATGTCGATCATCTCCTGGACCTCGCCGAGCCCCTCGGAGACGATCTTGCCGGCCTCGATCGAGACCAGGCGGCCGAGCGCAGCCTTGTGGGCGCGCAGCTCCTCGCCCAACAGCCGTACCAGTTCGCCACGCTTCGGCGCGGGCACGAGGCGCCACTGCAAGAACGCGGCATGGGCGCGCGCGATCACCGCGGTCGCATCCGCCCTGGTGTCGTCGTGCACATGGGCCAACACCTCGCCGGTCACGGGCGAACGCGCGGCGCGCGTCCCACCGCGCAGCCGCTCCGGCGCAACGCCGAGCGAGGTCAGGATCTCGGCCGTTTCCGCAACGAGGGTCAGGGGCGATGCTTGGCTGGGCGACATATGCAACTCCGGATTGTCCCCCGCGCCGGTGCGCGCGAGACGTCATGAATGGTCCATCATAAACGCCCCCGTGTAGATCAAATCCGGCTGCGGCGCGAGCACCCGGGCGCTGGGCAAACGGCCACTGGGAAGGTCGCTCGTCGGCGCACGGAGGCGTCCTCCCGCTCGTTCTGCCTCGCGCGCGCCGGCTGAGCCTTCTGGCGCGCATCGCCGAGATCCCGCGACGCAGCGCGCCCGGGTTGATCGGATCGATGAGCCCTCGCGAAACACGAGGGCGCATGGAATGCCGGGAGCTGGCCGCCCCCATGGCCCGCCTGCGAAAAAAATGCAGGCGGCAGGAACCACAGGTTCAGCCGAGACATCCCGGCATTCCCCGCGC
>NZ_JAUHJF010000025.1:0-71589 GCF_032380995.1 Bradyrhizobium sp. SZCCHNR2028
CTGGCTGGCTGGCTGGCTGGCTGGCTGGCTGGCTGGCTGGCTGGCTGGCTGGCTGGCTGGCTGGCTGGCTGGCATGGCCGAAATCCGGAGATGCGATCAATGCAATCACGAGTTTGGACCGTGCCGAGCCCCGCCCCGCAAGCGGGCGCGGCAGGATCACTCCCAGCAGCGCGCCGTCTGATCGATCGCGAGATCGAGCGAGGTCCGGCCGATATCGCGCTGGCAGCCGGGAGGACGATCTGCCTCCCGACGCCCTCGGTCCCCGTGAAGTTAACTAATTATCGGGCAGCCGAATCCGCGCTCCAAACGTGACGAGCGGCGCATCGGCGGCGCCGAGCTGGATCTGCCGCTCCGGCACCTCCTGATAGCTGCCGTCTTCAATCTTTCTTAATTCATATTGCCAGACCGTTAACGTCTCGCCGCGCGCGAGCGCGTCGCGGATGCGGCTGGCGCCGCGTCCCGGCAGCTTGACGAGGTCGTCGCGCATCATGCCGATCATCGTCGGGCGCTCGCCGCGATGCAGCTCGAAGAACACCATGCGATTGGGCTTGTCCTGCGGCTTGAGCACGGTATCCGCCGTGAACAGCACCAGACAGATTGCGATGGCAATCCACTTCCAAGTGTCGGACATCATGAGACGCATTCCCCGCACCGCCTCCGCGCGTGGAGTAGTCCTCGCGCAAACAGGCGGCAACTTACAGTTCTGTCATTCCGGATGAGATGACGTTCGACGTAGTCGATTCGCTGCGCGCCGGGCGCGATGATGGGCTCCTCATCGTTCACAACATGGAGAGCACCGATGACCAACCCAACCGAGATCGCCGAGAGCTACATCGCGCTGTGGAACGAACGCGATGCCGCGCAGCGTGGTGCATTGCTTGCGCGTCACTGGACCGCGGATGCGCTCTATGTCGACCCGCTGATGCGCGGCGAAGGACGCGATGGGGTGGATGGCCTGGTCGCGGGCGTGCAGCAGCGCTTTCCCGACTTCCGCTTTCGCCTGATCGGCTCCGCGGACGGCCACGGTCATCATCTCCGCTTTTCCTGGGAGCTCGGCCCCGAGGATGCGGAAGCCCCGATCCAGGGCACGGACTTCGTCGAGCTGGCCGACGGCCGCATCCAGCGCGTCACCGGGTTTCTCGACAAGGTCCCGCAGGGCGCCTGACGGACGTCCCGTTCCGCCCGGCTTCCGCAGTGCGGTCGGCCTGCCGCGATGGCCGGGCTCCCATGCGCAGACGCACGACCTGTCTCGTGGTGATTGCGCTACGTCAACGTCGGATCCGGTCCGCCGCTGCAGAGCTTCTGCTTCGCGACGAGTTCAGGATCGCCGGAGACGGGCGTGCAGCAGTCAAATCCCACCGATGATCACGCCATGGCGGCCGGCACGCTGGCCGCCATCACCACCTTGCCCGAACTCTGGCGCTGGCGCGTCGAACGGAGCCCGGACAAGCAGGCCTACCGACAGTTCGACGCAGGAAGCGGCCGATGGGCGAGCTTCTGCTGGCGCGAGATCGATCTCGTCGTCGACCGCTGGCGGCGGGCGCTTGCGGCCGACGGCTTCGCCCAGGGTGAGCGTGTCGCCATCCTGATGCCGAACGGGATCGCGCATCTCGCCATCGACCAGGCCGCGCTCTCGCTCGGACTGGTGCCGGTGCCGATGCATGCCGTCGATAATGCCGACAGCATCGCCTACATCCTCGCCGATTCCGGTGCCCGGCTGCTGCTGGTCGATTCGGACACACGCTGGGATGAGATCGCAGCGGTCGGCGAGGCCCTGCCCGACCTGCGGCGGATCGTCTGCGCCGACCGGCGAACGATCCGGCCGACCGGCGATCCGCGCCTCGTCGATCTGGAGGCGTGGTTGAACGCGGCCGGCGATGCCACGCTTCCCGGCACCCGGATCGCCATCGCGCCGCACGACCTCGCCGCCGTCGTCTACACCTCGGGCACGACGGGCCGGCCAAAAGGCGTGATGCTGTCGCACGACAACGTCGTCTCCAACCTCAAGGCCATTCATCAGCGGCTGGCGGCCGATACCGACGACGTATTCCTGTCGTTCCTGCCGCTGTCGCACACGTTCGAGCGCACCGCGGGCTACTACTACCCGATCGCCATCGGCGCCTGCGTCGCCTATGCGCGCTCGGTGAAGCAGCTGTCCGAAGATCTGGTGGAGGTCCGTCCGACCATCCTGATCTCCGTGCCGCGCATCTATGAGCGCATCTACTCGGTCATCATGCATCATCGCGCGATCGCAAACCCGCTCGAACGGGCGCTGCTCGACCTGACCATCGCGATCGGCGGCCGGCGCTTCGATGCGCAGCATGGGCGCGGAACCAGACTTTCAGCGTTCGACCGAATCGCGTGGCCGCTGCTGCAACGCCTGGTCGCCGCCAAGGTACTGGCTCGATTCGGCGGACGGCTGCACGTCGCCGTCAGCGGCGGCGCGCCGATCGCCGAGCCGGTGGTGCGGCTGTTCCTGGCGCTCGGGCTCGAGGTGCTGCAGGGCTACGGCATGACCGAGACATCGCCCGTCGTCAGCGTCAACACGCCTGACGACAACGACCCGCGCACCGTCGGACGCGCCCTGCCGGGCATCGAGGTGCGCATCGGCGACAATGACGAGTTGATGGTGCGCGGCCCGAACGTGATGCTCGGCTATTGGCACCGGCCGGAGGAGACCGCGCGCACCAGGGAAGCCGACGGCTGGCTGCACACCGGCGACCAGGCCCGCATTGACAGCGGACGCATCACCATCACCGGTCGGATCAAGGACATCCTCGTCACCTCGACCGGCGAGAAGATCGCGCCCGCCGATCTGGAAACCGCGATCCTGACCGATCCGCTGTTCGAGCAGGCCATCGTGATCGGCGAGAACCGGCCGTTCCTGACCGCGATCGTCGTGCTCAACGCCAACGGCTGGGCTGAGCAGCAGGCGAGGCTCGCGGCGCACGGCCAGCGCGGCACCGAGGCCGAAGCGGCCTCTCTGCTGCGCCACATTGCGCGAGCCGCGAAGGCCTATCCGTCCTACGCGACGCCGAAGGCGGTGCATTGGACCTTGGAGCCGTGGACCGTGCAGGAAGGCCTGATAACGCCGACGTTGAAGAACAAGCGTCCGGCGATCGAGCGGAGCTTCGCGAAGGAGATCGAGGCGATCTATGCGAAACGCGCGGCAACTTTGCGGCCATCGGCTACCGTACGAAGCTGATTTTGCAGAGCGTAGCAGCAGGACATTGCGGCATTGGAGCGGGCGAAGGGAATCGAACCCTCGTATGCAGCTTGGGAAGCTGCCGTTCTACCATTGAACTACGCCCGCGCTCGCCAATGCTTAGCCGAGACCATGCGTTTCGCCAAGCGGCTTGTTGCCGCGACACCGCCAGGCCCAGGGGTGGGGGAGGCAACAGTTCTGCACCGGCCTGATCTCCCGATCGTGATCGGCCGCGACCGCCGGCTCCGGAACGGATCGGGCCGGTCGCGCTTTTGCCCGTTGGAGGCGGCGCGCCTCGCTGCTTCGTCGCGCCGTCAAGGTCCGCCGTCAATGTCCTGGGAGCTCACATCATGCAGAGCCACAGCCCCGCGTCTCAGACCGCAACCTCGAAAGCCCTCGCCATCATGTCGGGCCCGTCGGCGCTCGACCTTTACACCCTCGGCTGCGGTCTGTTCCTGGCCGTCGCGCCCTGGCTGTTCGGCTTTGTCGGCAGCGCCGGCCGGATCGATGCTGCGTTGGCGGGGGCTGCCGTCGTCGTGCTCTCGCTCGGCGGCCTCCTGGCGTTTGCCGATTGGGAGGAGTGGCTGAAGGTCGCGCTTGGATTGTGGCTGATTGCAGCTCCGTGGCTGCTCGGGTTCGTGCATACGTCGGCGATGCATGTCAGCATCACGATCGGGATCGCCGTGACCTTCCTGAGCCTGCTCGAACTGTGGCTTGCGCATGATCCTGATTTTGCTGGCGATAGGCCTGCATTGGTGAGTCAGCCGTAGCGGCTCTGGTCGATCGCACCTCGCCTGCGCGCTGCGCCGCATTCCGTGATCGCGATGCCGATGACAGAGATCGCAGGCAGCGATCGCAACGGGACGCTTGACAACCATCACCCAAATCAGGGCAAACCCGCCCCGGTCACGCCGCGCTGTTAACACTTTGTAAACAAAGTTGATGCGGGCGATCGTGACGATGATATGATGTGGCGTGGGGTTGGGGTGGCGTCATGGGGCGTGGGTATACGATCTTTGATACGGCCCTCGGCCGTTGCGGCATTGCGTGGAGCGATGCCGGAATCACCGGCGTACAACTGCCGGAAGCACGGGAAATCGAGACGCGGCGGCGCCTGTTTCGCCAGTTTCCCGAAGCGCGGGAGCAGCGCCCGTGTTCGAATATTGAACTCGCCATCGAAGGCATCACCGCCATGCTGCGCGGGCAGGAGGTCGACTTCTCCGATGTCGTGCTCGATCTCGGCGGCGTGACACCATTCAACCAGCGCGTCTATGATTGCATTCGTGCCATTCCGCGCGGCGAGACGCGCAGCGCCGACGCGATCGCAGACGAACTGCACGTTCCCAAGGCGCTGAATTCGATCGCGCAGGCGCTGAGCAAGAATGCGCTCGTGCTGATCGTTCCCTGTCACCGCGTGCGCGACATCGGCAACGGTCTCGACAAGCCGTCGCCCAACAGCGGCGTCATCTCCAAACGGCGGCTGCTGTCGCTCGAAGGCGCACGGCCTCATGCGGGCCTGACGTTGTTCGACGCGTTTCTCGCGGTCGACCGGCCGCGCGCGTCGTAAGCGGGCGCCTCGCTGCGCGCGATATTATCTCGGACGCAGCCCTCCTCTTTCATCCGCAATGCGCTAGATTTGCAGGATGACCGCCACCATCCTGTTCGAAAGCCGTGACGTCACCGTCTCCGAGTTCCGCTGTGCGGCGGTTCCGGGCGAGCGTCCCTATGTCGAGCAGTATTCCGGCTACTCGCTGTCCTATGTGCGCAAGGGGAGCTTCGGCTGTCGGCACCGCGGCCGCTTCTTCGAGCTGGTCACCGGCTCGCTGCTGGTGGGCCATCCCGGCGATGAGTTCATGTGCACGCACGATCACGTCTGCGGCGACGAATGCCTGTCATTCTTCTTCGATCATGCGCTCATCGACGAGATCGGCGGCAACAGGCTGGCCTGGCGGGTTGGCGCGATGCCGCCGCTGCCGGAGCTCATGGTCCTCGGTGAGCTCGCGGAGGCCGTCGCCGCGCGCGAGCAGGACCTCGGTCTGGACGAGGTTGGCCAGATCATCGCCAGCCGCTTCGTCGCGACCGCCACGGGCCAGCAGGAACGGGCGGCGACGCCAAGCCTTCGCGATCGCCGGCGCGCGGTCGAGAGCGCATTGTGGATCGACGACAATGCGGCGCGCGACATCGATCTGGCGGCTGCGGCTGGTGAGGCCGGCGTCAGCCCGTTCCATTTCCTGCGGCTGTTCGCGGCGACGATCGGCGTGACGCCGCATCAATATCTGATCCGCTCCCGCTTGCGGCACGCCGCGCGGCGTCTCAGCGAGGAGGATACGCCGGTCACCACCATCGCCTACGATTCGGGTTTTGCCGATCTGTCGAATTTCACCCGCACCTTCGCGCGCGCTGCCGGCGTGTCGCCGGCGAAGTTTCGCAAGGCATCGCGCGGCGAGCGCAAGATTCTCCAAGACCATCTGAGCCGCCATTGATTGGATGATCCCAGCGCGTGCGACAGCCGCACGCGAAGCATGGAGATCATCGATGTACGATCATATCGGCCTCAAGGTCGGCAATCTGGACGCCAGCGTCCGCTTCTACACATCGGCGCTGGCGCCGCTCGGCCACATCCTCTGCTCCAAGGACGAGGCGTCGGCGGGCATCGGCCCGAAGGGGGAGCCGGCGCTGTGGCTGTATCTCGACAAGGGCGCCAGCAAAGGCGCCGCCCATATCGCGTTCCGCGCCCGGGACCACGCGGCGGTCGCCAGATTCCACAGCGAGGGGCTGAAGGCCGGCGGCAGCGACAATGGCGGCGCCGGGCCGCGCGCGGATTACAGCCCGACCTATTACGCCGCCTTCCTGATCGATCCGGACGGCAACAACATCGAAGCCGTGTGCCCGTAGGGTCAGCGCCATGGCATCGATTCAGAAGGACATTCCGATCGCAGCCCCGGCGGCTGCCGTGTGGGACGCGGTGCGCGATTTCGGCGCTGTTCATACCAGGCTGGCGCCCGGCTTCGTGACCGATACCAAGCTCGACGGCGACGTCCGCATCGTCAGCTTCGCCAACGGCAGCGTGGTGCGTGAGCAATTGGTCGACTGCAACGACGAACGCCGGCGCCTCGTCTACGCCATCAAGAACGAGCGCATCACTCAGCACAGCGCGTCGTTTCAGATCGTCCCGGAAGGCGAGGCGCGCTGCCGGGTGATCTGGACGACCGACGTGCTGCCACACGAGATCGCGCCCTATATCGAGCAGCAGATGGCGCTCGGCGCGCGCGCGATGCAGGACGCCCTAGGCGGGCTGCGCGCCTAGACGAGTCGAGCAGCCGTCAGCCGACATGCGGAGATGGCGGGATCTGCGCCCCCGAGCCGAGCTCGGCCGCCAGCACGGCCGGGCGCAGCTCCAGCGCTGCGGCCGGCTTCGGGCCCCAGCGGGTGAGCATGACGCTGGCGAGCGTCAGCACTCCGAGCAGGACCATCGAGGACGCCGCCAGCATGAAGAAGTCGCCCTCGGTCGCGGCATGGCTCAGCAGATAGCTACCGCCTGCGGCGATGAAGACGAGCCGCACCGTCTGTGCCAGCACCGGACCGATCACCCTGGCTGCGCCCTGCGAGGAGAAGTACATCGAGATCGCCAGGCCGATGAAGGCATACATTGGCGCTGCGACCTGAAGATAGTGCCGGCCGGCGCTGCGCGCGCTCTCGTCCTGGGTGAAGATGTCGACCCACAATTGCGGGACGATCGCGATCAGCGTCGACAGCGCACCCACCGACGCGAAAGAGACCAGCCCCGCCGTCCAGGCGATCCGGCGGGCGCGCGCGATTCTTTCCGCACCGATCGCCATGCCGACCATCGGCACCGAGGCCATGCCGACGGAGAACGCGACAGTGGTCACCATGAATTCGAGCCGTGCGCCGATGCCGTAGCCGGCCAACACGGCGGTGCCGAACGATGCCAGCATGTGCGTGAAGATCGCGATCGACAGCACGGATTGCAGCGGCGAGAAGCAGGCGATGGCGCCGACCTTGAGGATGTCGGCGAACATCGCACGGCTGATCTTGAGACCTCGCAGCTTCGGCCGGACGCGCGCTCGGCCCGAGGACAGATACCAGCCCATCACCGAGATGCTGACGCAGAACGCCAGCAGCGCGCCGGCGGCGACGCCGCGCATGCCGAGCCCGAGGCCCAGACTCAGCGTGCCGCCGAGCACGATCTGCAGCAGTGCCGAGCTGAGGATCATGAACGACGGCAGCTTCATGTTGCCGGTGCCGCGCAGGATGCCGGCCATCGAGTTCATCAGCCAGGGCAGGATCGCGCCGCCGAAGAAGATCTGCAGATAGGCTGTGGCATGGCTCAGCACCGCGCCGCGGCCGCCGAGCACTTCCAGCAAGGCGGGACCGAACACCAGCATGCCGACCATGAAGGTCGCGCCGAACAGCAGCGCAATCAGCAGCGCGTGCGTGGCGAGGGTCGAGGCCCGTTCGGTGTCGCCGGCGCCGAGCGCCCGCGCGATCGCCGAGGCCACGCCGCCGCCCATGGCGCCGCCGGACATCGTCATGGTCAGGATCACCAGCGGGAACACCAGTGCCATCGCCGCCAGCGCCTCGATACCGAGCCGGCCGATATAGGAGGTCTCCGCGATGACGACGCAGGTGCCGGCCGAGTTCGCGATGATGTTCGGCCAGGCCAGCGACAGCAGGGTGCGCAGAATGGGTCCGTCGACGAGCGCATTCCGAACCGGCTTCGCGATGGGCGGCAACGTACGCCCCTCGCCGACCGGACTGTCGGCCAAGCCGATCTCGGACATGCTCGCTCCCCGTTTGGCCGCGCCATCTGGCGGGACCTTTGTCGTTCCTCCTAGCACACCGCCGGGCCGCGCCCCGTGCAGCGGGCGCATTGGGGGTGCGCGGTCAGCGCGCAGCCGGGCCTAGAGGCGGAAGTGCTTGGAGAGCTTCAGGCCCTGGGCCTGGTAGTTGGAGCCGATGCGGCTGCCATACATCGCGTTCGGCCGGGCCAGCATCTTCTCATAGACGAGGCGGCCGACGATCTGGCCATGCTCGAGGATGAACGGCACCTCGCGCGAGCGCACCTCAAGCACCGCGCGCGAGCCCTGCCCGCCGGCGCCGGCATAGCCGAAGCCGGGATCGAAGAAGCCGGCATAGTGGACACGGAATTCGCCCACCAGCGGATCGAACGGCACCATCTCGGCGGCGTAGTCCGGCGGCACCTGCACGGCCTCCTTCGAAGCCAGGATGTAGAACTCGCCGGGATCGAGAATGAGGCTGCCGTCGGGTCGCGCCTTGATCGGCTCCCAGAACTCCTCCACGGCATAGCCGGCGCGGCGGTCGACGTCGACGACGCCGGTATGGCGCTTGGCGCGATAGCCCACATAGCCGTTGGCATTGCTGCCGGACAGGTCGACGGAAAGAGCGACGCCGCCGACGAGATCCGCATCATCGCGATCCACCAGCCGCTCGGCCTGATGCAGCGCGATCAGTTCGTCCTCCGACAGAACCGCGTCGCGGTAGCGGAAGCGGACCTGGGACAGGCGCGAGCCTTCGCGCAGCAAAACGGGAAACGTCTTCGGGCTGATCTCGGCGTAGAGCGGACCGTGATAGCCGGCTCCGATCATGTCGAATCGTCGCGTGCCGTCGGCGATCACGCGGGTGAACACGTCGAGCCGCCCGGTCGAGCTCTTCGGATTGGCGGCCGCGACGATGTCCTTCGGCAGCGCGAGACTCTCCAAGAGCGGCACGATGTAGACGCAGTTGGTCTCCAGCACTGCGCCGTCGGCGAGCGCGAATTCGTGCAGCTTCAACTCGTCGATACGCTCGGCGACCGTCGCGCCCGGCCCGGGCAGAAAGCTTGCCCGCACGCGATAGGCGATGTCGCCGAGCCGCAGGTCCAGGCTCGCCGGCTGGATCTGGCTTTCGACAAAATCGTATGCGGGGATGATCAGGCCAGCCTCCGCCATCGCCACGATCATGCGATCGGGGAGGATGCCGTGGGCGTCGGGGCTGAGCGAAAACGGCAAGACCTGATCCTTTGCAGGCGCCGGAACGGCGGCTTATCGAGCCTATATAGGGTCTTTTTACCGGTTATCCGATGGCTGGCTTGACGGAAAGGCCGGTTGCGACTATGAGCACGACTTATCCCGTGGTGATTTGAGCCGGCCGGCTTGCAGCCACGTTAAATAAGTCGCTAAACAGGCCGGGGACGATTGTGATCCCGGCCGTGAGGAGTTTTCCCAGGCCGGTTTTTTTGTGCCCATCGCTGGAGGCGGTGGTCACGATGGAGGTCACATGTCGAAGTCCCCCGCGAAGGCCCCGGCGTCGTTCGCCCGCTATCGTCCTGAAACCCGCCTGGTGCATTCCGGCACCTTGCGTTCCGAATTCGGCGAGACCGCCGAGGCGCTCTATCTGACGCAAGGCTTCGTCTACGCCACCGCCGAGGAGTGCGAGGCGCGCTTCAAGGGCGAGGATCCCGGCTTCATCTATTCGCGCTTCTCCAACCCGACCACGGCAATGTTCGAGCGCCGCATGATCGAGCTCGAGGGCGCCGAGGCCTGCCGCTCGGCCGCAACCGGCATGGCCGCAGTCACCACGGCAATCCTCGCTCCCCTCCGTGCCGGCGATCACGTCGTCGCCGCCAAGGCGCTGTTCGGCTCGTGCCGCTACGTCGTCGAAGATCTCTTGCCGCGCTACGGCATCGAATCGACCCTGGTCGATGGGCTCGACCTCGACCAATGGCAGAAGGCGGTCAGGCCGAACACCAAGTCGTTCTTCCTGGAGAGCCCGACCAATCCGACGCTCGACGTGATGGACATTCCCGCGATCGCCGAGATCGCGCACGCCCGTGGCGCGCGACTGATCGTCGACAACGTGTTCGCGACCCCGATCTGGCAGAGCCCGCTCGCGCTCGGCGCCGACGTCGTGGTGTATTCCGCGACCAAGCACATCGATGGCCAGGGCCGCTGCCTCGGCGGCGTGATCCTGTCGTCGGAGGCGTTCATCGCCGAGCACATCCACAATTTCATGCGCCAGACCGGTCCGTCGATCTCGCCGTTCAACGCCTGGGTCCTGCTCAAGGGCCTGGAGACCTTGGCGGTGCGCGTGCGCGCGCAGACCGAGACGGCGGCGAAGGTGGCCGACTTTCTCGCGGCGCATCCGAAGATCTCGCGGCTGATCTATCCCGGTCGCGAGGACCATCCGCAGGCGGCGACCGTGCGCAAGCAGATGCGCGCCGGCTCGACGCTGGTCGGCTTCGAGGTGAAGGGCGGCAAGGCCAGCGCGTTCCGCACGCTCAACGGCTTGAAGCTCGCGCGCATCTCCAACAATCTCGGCGACGCCAAGACGCTGGTCACGCATCCGGCGACGACGACGCATCAGCGGCTGACGCCCGAGGCGCGCGCCGAGCTCGGCATCAGCGAGGGCTTCATCCGCTTCTCCGCCGGGCTCGAGCATGCCGACGATCTGATCGAGGATCTGGATGCGGCCCTGAGGGCCGCGTAGCGAATGGCCGCATAGAGAATGGCGAATAGGGCGTACCGATTGCATCCTATTCGCTACTCGCTATTTCCCTACTCGCCACTCTCACATCGGCCGATAGGTCAGCACGTTGGCCGGCGTGTTGATGCCGAGCTTGACCTGGCCGACCGAGCGGATGATGTCGTCGCCGAGCAGCTGGGCGAAGCAGGCGTAGCCCCAATCGCTCATGTGCAGACCGTCCGAGATCACGAACTCGTTGATCGGGATCGCCTGCCGCTCGTGCCAGTCGCGCATCACCTCGAAGCGGGGGAAGATGCCGGCGTGATGCAGCTCGGCGATACGCCCGAGCAGCTTGTTCATGCGGCTGGCGTTCTCCGAGCGCTCGTTGACGCGCGGCGAATATTGCAGGTCGACCAGCACGACATCGGAGGCCGCCGCCTGGATCTTGGCGACGCCGTCATCGACCAGCTTGGCGGTCTCGGCGGGATCGAGATCGCGCAGCACGGCATTGGTGCCGACCTGCCAGATCACGAGATCCGGATGCCGGTCGATCACCGACGTCTCCAGCCGCTTCATCATCTCCGGCGCATCCTCGCCGCCGACGCCGGCATTGATGACGCTGATGTCGACCATCGGATATTGCCGGCGCAGCTGCGCGGCGAGCCGATTCGGATAGGTGTAGTCCGGCGCGCTCGCGCCATAGCCCTGCGTCGACGACGAGCCGAAGGCGACGATGACGACCGGCAGGCCGGAGGCGAGCTTGTTGGCGACGTGCGGCAGCGAAATGAAATTCTTCTTGGCGACGCCCTTCGGCGTCAGGCACGGCACGCGGTTGAAGATGTCGGTGGCCGACTTCGCGACCTGCTTGACCTTGTCGATCGCCCGCTCGGTGATGCTGCGCGACGGCGGCGCCGCCACGACGGCCTGCCCGGCTGCAGCCGGCGGCTGTGCATCGGTCATGGCCGGCGCGGTCGTCGCCGCAGGCGGCGAGGTCGTGGCCGCCGGGCGCGCCACGGCGATCGGCCCGGGCACCTGATCGCTCGCCTGCGCCACCGTGACGTGACCGATGCTCGGTCGCCCGCTGATCAGCGGAGCCTTTGGATCGGAGCTCTCCACATCGGAAAGCGCGGCGGGCACAGCCGGCGCTGCGCTCTGCGCCCGTAGCTTCTGCGGGCTCAGCGCGAGGGCGATGGCAATGGCAATGACCGCAACGGCCGAAAGCTTCTCCCATGTCCCGGAGACGCGGTGACACTCATTCGACGTCATGAACGACATAACCCTAGTTCTGCTGCGCCGGCCCGATATGCGCCGCGTCGATGATGAACTTCGACAGCGCCCGGCCGAGGCAGTCATGAACCTGCTTGGCCAGCTCGACCCCGTGCGTCGGATTGAACAGGTCGAAATCGCCCTGCTCGTTCCATTGCCGCATGATGGCAAACCGATCGAACAGCGGAATGTCCCGGTGCTGCGCCACCACACGCATGTTGTCGACATAGGGCGGCACGGAGATCAATGTCTCCGTCCGCGGACTGTATTGCAGGTTCATCAAGACGACGTCAGCTCCCGCCTTCTGCAGCGTCGCCACACCGTCGTCGACCGCCTGCCGGAACTCATCAGGATCGATCGACCGCATGGCGTCGACCGTGCCGGTCTGCCAGATGACCAAATTAGGCCTTTTTCCTTCCACCAGTTTAACGAGATTGCCCGCGACCTCCTCGGCCGTCTTCTTGGGCTGCAGCTCGATGCTGAGATTGACGGCGACGGTTGGCAGCTTGTCCTTCAACGCAGCCTGCAGACGGGCGGGGTAGGCATTGGCGTCGGAGGTGCTGACAATGGAGGATGACCTGCTTCCGACGACGAGAATATCCAGCGTGCGGCCGTTCTTGACGGCGTCTGCAACCTTCGGGAGCGGGCTCTCGGTGGTCAGCAGGTAGGCCGGCACCTCGCAGTTCTGCGGCGCCTCTTCCGCGCGCGCAGAGGCCGCCAGCGAAACAGCCAGCACTGCGATACCAAACCTTAACCACGAGACGGACTTCATCAGCCCCCTCCCGCCAGATCGGCGTTGCTGCGCGCACCTTTTCGCGTCGCGCCCTTATCGGCCTCACGCTTGTACCACGAAATCAACGACGCCACCCCCCACATGATGAGGATGCCGCAAAGGCTGATGACCGCGTGCATCATGGCGCCGCCGGACACTTCGGCAAGGACGAAGTGGCCCGCAAACGCCAGAAACACGCCGAGACAGAAGATCTCGAGCGAGTGTTGCCCACAGACAATCAGCGGACGCAGCCACGGCGACTTCAAGAGCGGCCAATCCTTGCGCAAATAGTGCACGGTGAGTGCTGCGAGTGCGAGAAAATGCGCGAAACGCAACACGTCAAGGTCGGTCTTGTCGATCGGATACATCCACTGCTCGATTCGGCGCGGCATCAGATGGCCGAGCTGCGGAATGTACCAGGTCAGGGTCACGCAGAAGGCCGCGACCAGATAGGCGACGCAGAGCCCGAGCGTGATCGGTGAGTTGATGATGCGCGACATGCGCCGCGCGCCGCCGAGCGCGCACCAGGCGCCGAACACGAACAGCAATTGCCAGGCGAACGGATTGAAGGCCCAGAAGCCGTTGGGATAGGCCGTCAGATAGAGATCGAGCTCCCAGGTCACGGCATAGAGAATGACGGATAGGCCGAGCGTCACGTCGGGCCGCCAGCGCATCAGCCACAGGATCAACGGCAGGAACAACATCAGCACGATGTAGAGCGGCAGCACGTCCATATTGACGGGGCGGAAGCGCAGGATCAGCGCCTGCACGATGGTCACGTCCGGCTGCTTGAGAAAATCCATGATTCCCATCTCTTCGGTGTAGAGCGGGTTCTCGAAGCTGGTCGCGACGTAGGAGATCTCGGCGAGGAAGATCGTGAACAGGAAGACGTGGGCGACGTAGATCTGCCAGACGCGGCGCAGGATGCGCGCGGTTGCGACGATGAAACCGGCATCCTGCATCGCCCGGCCGTAGACGAACGCCGCCGTGTAGCCTGAGATGAAGATGAAGATCTCGGTGGCGTCGGAGAAGCCGTAGTTGCGGAGCGTGAACCACGTCAGCAGGTTCGGCGGCAGATGGTCGATGAAGATCAGCCATAGCGCCAGCCCGCGAAACAGGTCGAGCCGCAGTTCGCGCTCGCCGACCGCCGGGAAGGTGATCGCAGGGACGGCGGTGATGGCGGGTGCAGCGCTGACGGCCGGCGCAGCCGCGACGGCAGATGCAGATGCAACCGCAGGTGCAGCCGCGCTCGCCGCAGCGGCAGTCTCCGTAGCCGGCGCGGGTGCGGCGCTGGCTGCGGGGGCGGACGGTCCGGCAAGGCGATCGACAATCGACGTCATCAGGCACCGCGTCAAAGCTGCCAGCCCTCGAGGCCCGGCAGGGGAAATGTAGGGCTGCGCAGTTTTCGCGCAAGCGATGAAGGACTTATCAGCTGGGCCGTGCCCAGTTTTTCGACCTTGGCGGACGGCTGGTGGCGATCGCACGACGCAGGACAGGGCGATCACCGCCAGGGTGCTGCCGGCCGCGCCCGATCCGAGCCCAAGGAACGGATCGCGCATACGGGCGACAGAGTCCGCGATTCTGGTGCCATAATGCGGAACTGTGTTGAAAGCACGATGGCGTCCCGATTGGTTCCGGCGCTGGTTTCCGCTACAATGCCACCATGTATCGCGCCGTGACTCGCCACATCGAAGTGACCGTCGAACCGAACTTCCTGCCTGAGAAGTCGTCGGTGGCCGATGGCCGCTGGTTCTGGTCCTATACCGTCGTCATCACCAACAGCGGGGAGGAGACGGTGCGGCTGCGCAGCCGGCACTGGATCATCACCGATGGGATCGGCCGGCAGCAGGAGGTCCGCGGCGAGGGCGTGGTCGGCGAGCAGCCGGTGCTCGCGCCGGGCGAGCGCTTCGAATACACCTCCGGCGTCCCGCTCACCACCGCGTCCGGCTTCATGGCCGGCTCGTACCAGATGGAGAGCGAGAGCGGTGAGCACTTCGACATCGCCGTGCCGGCCTTCTCGCTCGACAGCCCCGACGGCAAGCGGGTGTTGAATTAGCTGAGAAGGCATGCAGTTCGACTGCCCCCAGTCGTCCGCTCGCTGTCTCTTGTGCTGCTCTCGACGTTCAACACCTTGTCCTTGCGGCTCGCCTCGCCTGCCGATGTTTGGCCCGCTGTCGTCCCGGCAAGCTTCCGACAACGCGCCAGCGGACGACGTGCAATACGATGGATCCTGTACTCACGCCGCACGTCATCGCTCTCGCGACGCACCTCGCGTCCGAGCTTTGCCCATTCATCCGCCCTCTGCAAATAGAGGGCGCAGGGAAGGCCAGGCCTCGGCTGAGGCCTGCGGCCCGCCTGCAGAAAAAAATGCAGGCGGCAGGTACCACAGGTTCAGCCGGAACGACCCGGCCCTCCCTGCGCGACTGGTTTTAACGGCTGCTTCGCGTTCTCCCTGGCGCGCCGGGCTTTCTGGCCGCCATCCCCACGCGAAGCGAAGCCTCAACGTGAGTTGATATCAGCATCGGGATATCAGGACCGCGCGACTTGACCGTGCGTGGATCGCCGTTCGTCCGCGCAGACTGAACTACGCTGCGGCAACACACGCCCATCGCCTCCCACTGCCAACGGTCCGTGACGGTCGCGAAACGCCCCTCATGCGGCAACAGGATGCGCGGAAATGTGCCAGTGATTTGCCCGACGGCACAAGTTGTTTGTTGCTGCGACCAATCAACGCGACGGGCAAGGATGTGGCGTCGATCAGCGAGAAAACCGATTTTCAACAACGAACTAATCGAAATCGCCGGCGCACACGAACTCCCGACATTCTCTCCGACGCCGCGCGACGCAGCCTATCGAGCGTCATCGCGAGGAGCGAAGCGACGACGCGCTCGCGATGACGTACGGAGGGCTGTCGCTCGACCACGATCGCTACGATGCGCGGAGCGAGCGCAACAGAGTCAATTCTCCGTCACGCCGGCTTCATGCGGCGTGAACTGATAGACCGAGGAGCAGAACTCGCAGGTGACGACGACCTTGTCGTCCTGCACCATGTCGGCGCGGTCCTGGGGCGAGAAGCTCTTCAGCATGTTGGCGACCGCATCGCGCGAGCAGGAGCAGCGCGCCTGCAGCGGCACGGTGTCGAACACGCGGACGCCGCGCTCGTGAAACAGACGATACAGCAGCCGCTCGCCGGACAGCGCCGGGTCGATCAGCTCGATATCCTCGACCGTCGCGACAAGCGATTGGCCCTCGATCCAGGCCTCGTCTTCCTCGACCGCATGCAGCTCGGTGCCCTCGGGCGCATCGCCGGGATGCAGATCGGCCTGGCGCAGGCGCTCGGGCGCCTGGGGCAGGAACTGCGTCAGCAGGCCGCCGGCGCGCCAGCGGTGCTTGCCGCCGCTCCACTCCTCGCCGACGGCGAGGCGCACACGGGTCGGGATCTGCTCGGAGCGCAGGAAGTATTCATGCGCGGCCTCCTCCAGACTGCCGCCGGTAAGCGCGACGAGGCCCTGGTAGCGGCTCATGTCGGCGCCCTGATCGATGGTCATTGCCAGATGGCCCTTGCCGAGCAGACCGCCGGAGTCCTTGGCCGAATCCTTCAGCTCTTGCAGTCGCGCCTCGTCATAGCGTGCGTAAGCGCGCAGCCGGTCGGGCGCCTGGAAGTCGACCACCAGGAATGACACCGGCCCGTCGGTCTGGGTCTGCAGGATGAAGCGGCCGTCGAATTTCAGCGAGGAGCCGAGCAGCGTCGTCAGCACGATGGCCTCGCCGAGCAGCTTGCCCACGGGCGCGGGATAGGCGTGCTTGGTGAGGATATCGTCGAGCGCGGGACCCATGCGGGTCAGTCGCCCGCGCAGATCGAGCGCCGCGACCTCGAACGGCAGCACGGCGTCGTCGACCGGCACCGCCGAGGGCGCGCGGCTGGTATCGAGGTTGATGTCGGTTTCGGGGGAATTGGTTGTCATGGGGCGTATTTGGGGATGATTAAAACGAATGGAAGGGCATCCCCCGGCTGTCGTCCCGGCCTCGCGCCGGGACCCATACCGCGGATGCTATCGAGGGACGTCGGTGGTAGTCGCCGACGCTAAGCCGTAACCGACGAGCCACGATCGCCCCAACTACGCAGAGCAACGGCCACCGTTGCAAATCAGTTCGATCACGCGGTATGGGTCCCGGCGCGAGGCCGGGACGACACCAGTGAAATTGCGCCGTCGAACCCTAAGCTCGCTCGCCGAAGCACCAGGCCAAGATGCCCTTCTGCGCGTGCAGGCGGTTCTCGGCTTCGTCGAAGACCACCGACTGCGGGCCGTCGATCACCTCGTCGGTGACCTCCTCGCCGCGATGGGCCGGCAGGCAGTGCATGAACAGCGCCTCCGGCTTGGCCAGCGACATCAGCTTGGAATTGACCTGATAGGGCTTGAGCAAATTGTGGCGGTGCTCGCCATCCTTGTCCCCCATCGACACCCAGGTGTCGGTGACGACGCAGTCGGCACCGGCGACAGCGACCTCCGGATCGTGGCCAAGATGGATGTCGGCCCGGGTGGCGCGGATGAAATCCTTCATCGGCTTGCCCGGCGACAGCTGCGGCGGGGTGGCGACGTTGAGCCGGAACTTGAAGCGCTCGGCGGCATGCGCCCAGGAGGCCAGCACGTTGTTGTCGTCGCCGGTCCAGGCCACGGTGCGGCCCTCGATGGAGCCACGATGCTCCTCGAAGGTCATCACGTCGGCCATCACCTGGCAGGGATGCGAGCGCCGGGTCAGACCATTGATCACGGGCACGGTGGCGTGCGCGGCGAGCTCGAGCAGCGCCTCATGGCTGAGGATGCGGATCATGATGGCGTCGACATAGCGCGACAGCACGCGCGCGGTGTCGGCGATGGTCTCGCCGCGGCCGAGCTGCATCTCGGTGCCGGTCAGCATGATCGCCTCGCCGCCGAGCTGGCGCATGCCGACGTCGAACGACACGCGGGTGCGTGTCGACGGCTTGTCGAAGATCATCGCCAGCACCTTGCCCTCGAGCGGCTTCTTCGCCGGCTCGCGCGCCTTCAAGGTCTTCTTCATCGCGCTGGACAGCGCCAGCACGTTGCGCAACTCCTCCACCGGCATCTCGGTGAGATCGAGGAAATGACGCGGCGTGTTGCCCATGGTCTTGCTCATGATGCGGCCGCCTGCTTGGCAGGCCCGCCCGACAGCGCCGCGCAGGCGCGATCGAGCATCTCGACCGATTGTTCGATTTCGGATTCGTTGACGATCAGCGGCGGCAGGAAGCGTACGACGTTGTCGCCGGCCCCCACCGTGAGCAGCTTCTGATCGCGCAGCGCCGCGACCAGATCGCCCGACGGCACCACCGCCTTGACGCCGATCAGCAGGCCCTCGCCTCGGATCTCGGAGATGACATCGGGATGACGATCGAGAACGGCACCGAGCTTCTGCTTCAACAGCAGCGACATCTTGCGGACGCGATCGAAGAATCCGGGCGCCAGCATCACGTCGAGCACGGCGTTGGCCGCGGCGACCGCCAGCGGATTGCCGCCGAAGGTCGAGCCATGCGATCCCGGCGTCATGCCCGACGCGGCCTCGGCCGTCGCGAGCACGGCGCCGATCGGAAAGCCGCCTCCGAGCGCCTTCGCCAGCGACATCACGTCCGGCGTGACGCCGAGCCAGCGATGCGCGAACAGATCGCCCGTGCGGCCCATGCCGGTCTGGACCTCGTCGATGACCAGCAACAAACCGTTGTCGTCGCAGAGCTGGCGCAGCGCCTTGTAGAACGGCAGCGGCGCGGTGCGCACGCCGCCCTCGCCCTGCACCGGCTCGACCAGGATACCGGCGGTGTGCGGACCGATCGCCTTCTTCACTGCTTCGATGTCGCCGAACGGAACCTGATCGAAGCCGTCCATCGGCGGACCGAAGCCGTCGAGATATTTGGCCGAACCTGTCGCGGCGAGCGTGGCGAGCGTGCGGCCGTGGAACGCGCCTTCGAACGTAATGATACGATAGCGTTCGGGATGTCCCTTGGCGGCGTGATATTTGCGCGTGATCTTGATCGCGCCTTCCATCGCCTCCGCGCCCGAATTGGCGAAGAATACGTAGTCGGCAAAGCTCTGCTCGCACAGCCGCGCGGCGAGGCGCTCGCCATCCGGGCTCTTGAACAGGTTCGACATGTGCCAGAGCTTGGCCGCCTGCTCCTGCAGCGCCTTGACCAGATGCGGATGCGCATGGCCGAGCGAATTGACTGCGACGCCCGAGGTAAAATCGAGATAACGGTCGCCATTGGTCGCGATCAGCCACGCGCCTTCGCCGCGCTCGAACGAAAGATCGACCCGGGCGAATACGGGGAGGAGATGCGTAGCGGCAACACTGGTCATGGCGGATCACATGAGCTGACGGGCCGGCCGAGACACGCGCCACGCGGCGCCATCGCGCATCAGGGACCCCACCCTGGAAAACAAAATGTGCCGCCTTTTCAAGGCGGCACGTGCATCTATTGTATGCGGGCAGCGGTGGGAGTCAACTACGCGTCAGCTGATGCATGGGGGGCCGGCCCGTGAGATTCCGGACGCCTGACACAGCTCGAGACGTGCCACAGGGAACCACGGAATGTGTGGACTGCGGCCGCCGACTCTTGCGCGGGAGTCACGCCATATTGTAGCGTTTTCAACGTCGAGTACGACATCTCGTGCGGCAGTTCTGATCCCTCTCGAAGTTCTCTGAGTTTGCGTAACGTCCGGGTGCCTTGCGCGCGCCCGGCGAGGGACAAGGGATTCTGCCGCCAGGGATTTTCTTGAGACAGCATCGCAGCGCCGTCCCGGAATTGGCCGGCGCAACGCGAAGGGAAAGGTTCGATGACCGTATTGACCTGGTCCGACGATCGCGTCGAGCAACTGAAAAAACTCTGGGAAGCCGGACTGTCGGCCAGCCAGATCGCCGCGGAACTCGGAAACGTGACGCGCAACGCCGTGATTGGCAAGGTGCACCGGCTGGGCCTGTCCGGCCGCGCCAAGAGCCCGGCCACCGCGGCACCGCGCCAGCGCAAGGCGGCCCGCCCGGCACAGCCGATGATGCGGGTGGCGCGCCCGGTGGCGCGCGGCAACACGGCGCTCGCACAGGTTTTCGAAGTTGAGGCGGAGCCCGATCCGGTTGCATTCGACAACGTCGTGCCGATGAACCAGCGGCTGTCGCTGCTGGAGCTCAACGAGGCGACCTGCCACTGGCCGGTCGGCGATCCCTCGAGCGCGGATTTCTTCTTCTGCGGCGGCAAGGCGCTTTCTGGCCTGCCCTATTGCGCGCAGCATTCGCGCGTCGCCTATCAGCCCGCGGCCGACCGCCGCCGCCAGCCGGCGAAGTCGACCACGCGCTGAGCGGCCGGCGACCACGGCGGGCGATGAGGTGCTCCGCATCGCCTCGCGATGTCCGGCCTCTGTTCACAACGATCGATGATATGCGCCCGGCCTGCGCCGGGCCGCAAGATGCGCCCGCCCGTCAGGCGCGTGCTGCGGGCCTGGACTGCGGAAAGCAGGCCGTGAAAGCGGCGCCGTTGCGCGGCACGCTCTCGATCAGAAGCCGGCCGCGATGGCGGTTGAGGATGTGCTTCACCAGGGAGAGGCCGAGCCCGGTGCCGCCCTGCGCGCGGCTGTCGCCGACATCGACGCGATAGAAGCGCTCGGTCAGCCGCGGCAGATGCTCGGGCGCGATGCCGGGGCCGAAATCGCGCACCTTGACCCGGATCTCCGGCGCGTTCTCGGCGGAGACGGCCTGCTCCAGCGAGACGATCACGCGGCCGCCCGAGGCGCCGTATTTCAGCGCGTTCTCGATCAGGTTCTCGAACACGCGCAGCAGTTCCTCGCGGTCGCCGGCGATCGTCACCGGCGCCTCCGGCAGGCTGGTCTCGATCACCACTTGGCGCTCGCGCGCCAGCGACTCCAGCCCGTCGGTGACCTGGCGGATGATGGGAACGACGTCGACCATGGCGTGGGGCTGGACATGCGCCGACAGCTCGACCCGCGACAGCGACAGGAGATCGTCGATCAGCCGCGCCATGCGCGTCGCCTGGATGTGCATGATGCCGAGGAAGCGCTCGCGCGCCTTCGGATCGTCCTTGGCCGGCCCCTGCAGCGTGTCGATGAAGCCCGAGAGCGCCGCCAGCGGCGTGCGCAGCTCGTGGCTGGCATTGGCGACGAAATCGGCGCGCATCTCCTCGACCCGGCGCAGCGGGGTCAGATCGTGGAACGTCATCAGCATGCATTTGTCGGTGCCGCCGAACGCCGTCGGCACCGGCACCGGCGTGATGATCAGCTCCATCCAGCGATCGACCGGAACGTGATCGTGATAGGTGGCGCGGCGGATCTCGGTGGTGGCGATCGCCTCGCGCAGCGCGGTGATGATCTCCGGCGTGCGCAGCGCGAATTGGGCGAGTTCGCCCTTGCGCAAGGCAGGCGCTAGCTGCGCGGCGGCGGCGTTGAGGTGGATGACGCGGCCGGCGCGGTCGAGCAGCACGGCGGGATCGGGGATGCCTTCGACCACCGCGCTCACGGCCGGCGCCTCGACCGGGTTGGCGTGGCGCTCCTCCTCCCGCTTGGCGACCGCGCCATGCAGCCGCCACGGCACCAGGGCTGCGGCGGCGATACACAGGAATACCGCCAGGGCCCGCAGCGGCAGCAGCTCGTCCAGCAGCACGAGCCCGGCAAGCGCTAGCGCCGCAGCCAGCAGGATGATCGCGGAATGGCGCAGCCGGTCCGGCCAGGGGGTGAAGATCGAGAGCGCCGTGTCGGAGGGAGCGTCGAGAGCCATCTCGTCCTACTATTCCCTTGAGCTGGCGTCAGGCACCGGAATCGCTGCGCTTCCTCACAAAAGCGGCTTCAGGCGGGGGGCCCGGATCGAGGCTGAGCGCGGCCTGCCGCAGCCGCTTCGACCGCGTGCTGATGATAACCTCGCGAAACGTCAGCAAGATTACAGAAATGAGGAACGGCGCCAAATAATACAGCATTCGGAACAAGAGCATTCCGGCCAGCAGCTCCTCGCGATCCATCTGCCACAGCCCGACCAGCATCGCGGCGTCGAACACGCCGAGCCCGCCGGGGGAATGGCTGGCGAAGCCGAGCAAGGTCGCCGAGACGAAGATCACGGCCACGACGACGAAGCCGAGATTGGGCTCGTCCGGCACCAGCACATACATCGCGAGCGCGCAGAAGCCGAGGTCGATGATGCCGATCGCGATCTGCAGCAGGGTCAGCGGGCCGCTCGGCAACACCACGGTCCACGGCCCGCGGCCGACCACGCGCGGCTTGGTCCATACCCAGGCGACATACCCCAACAGACCGACCAGGATCGCGATCGCCGCCATGCGGTTGGCCCAGGGCGGCAGCTGGTCGATCGAGGCCGCCGCCTCCGGATGATAGCTGATGCCGAGCCCGAGCACGGCGGCATTGCCGAGCCAGAACGTCAGGCCGGCGAGGAAGCAGATCTTGGCGACGTCGATGGCGTTCAGCCCATGGGCCGAATAGACGCGGTAGCGCACGGCACCGCCGGTGAAGACGCTGGCGCCGACATTGTGGCCGATCGAATAGCTGGTGAAGGCGGCCAGCGCATTGACGCGGTAGGGCACGTGGTCGTGGCCGATCGCGCGCACCGCGAACAGGTCGTAGAAGGTCAGCGTGAAATAGCCGGCGGCGACGAACAGCGCGGCGAGCGCGATCTGATGCGGCTCCGTGCTCTTGATCGCCTCGAGCACCTCGTAGGTGTCGATGCCGCGCAGCATGTGGTAGAGGACGTAGCAGGCGACCGCGATCACAGCGATGCTGATCAGCACGCCGAGCTTGTGCAGGACTTGCTTCTCGCGCAGGAACGTGGCCGCTCTGCGTATGGCTTCAAGCATCTACACCTCTCACCGTGATCCGATCACGACGGCCGGGGACGCAGCGCCCCGGAGGCCGCCGCGTCATGTGCGCATACAACGCCCTCGTAGCGCGTTTCGACGCATTGGGGAACACGGAGCGTGCGAACAAAAGCGTACACATGGATATACTTAGCAGGCTTTACGGAAATGCGATGCACCGTTTTGCCGCACATGAGGCAAGACATCAGGCAAAGACATCAGGCAAGCCATCATGCAGGACGGAGCGTCGGCGCACGCTCCCGGCCAGCCTGCAAAGCCCAGGTTAAACTTCGGTGAGGAACGCGCATCTCCGGGCTTTCCGGGGGGCCCCACGGCTGGGCGGGTCGTCATCGTTCAACGATAAGCGCCGGCTGCGCGTTTGACAGGGTCGCACCTCGTCAAACCTTCGTGTCTCGCAGTTGCGATGACCCGGGCACGCGGACGGCGGGGGGCGCCGCCGCAGTCTTGGCAGCAGTCTTGGCAGGTGGCGTCGGGCGCAGACCGCCGGGCGGCCGCTTCAGGCCGCCGATTTCGTCCGCATGCTGCGGATCACCACCAGCGCCCGCAGCCACGTGCCGATGGCGCAGCCGACGAGGTAGGGCACGAACATGATCAGCAGCAGCTCGAGCCAGTAGCCGGCCCGGCCGGGGATCAGGCAGGCCACGGCCGCCGCGACCAGGCCGGCGGCCAGCACCGCCAGCAGCCAGGTCAGCCAGCCCGACACGCGCGGGGCGCGATGCACCACGGCGACCCAGCCCATCGCCAGCCCGATGGCGAAGGCGCCGGCCAGCCAGCCCCAGTGAAAGGCAACGAGATAGGCCATGACGTTACCTCACCACGAATTCGATGCGGCGGTTCTGTGCCCGGCCGTCGGCGGTGTCGTTGGAGACGACCGGCTGGGTGCTGCCATAGCCGATCGGGGTGAAGCGGTCGGCCGGCAGTCCGGCCTTGACCAGATAATCGACCACGGCCTGGGCGCGCTTCTGCGACAGCACCTGATTGGCCGCGGGGTCGCCATCGGCATCGGTGTGGCCGATGATCTCGACATTGGCGGAGGGGCAGCGGAACGCGATCTCGACGAGGCGGTCGAGCAGACCGGTGGAATCCCTGTCGAGGTCGCTGCGGCTGGTCTCGAATCGGATCTTCGCCTTGCCGAGCAGGTCCGAGAACAGCTGCTGGCACACCGTGGGATCGACCGGGGCGGCTGCCGGCTTCACCGTGATGTCGGCCTTCACCTGCCAGCCCTGTGGGACATCCTTGGCGAGCCCGGTCCGGATCTGGGCGGCGGCGGCGTCATAGAGCGCGTCGCCGGAGATCTTGATGTCGCGGTCGGACACCACCAGCGTGCCGGTCGACAGCCGCGACAAGGCGCCCAGCGCCGGCACCACCGCATTCACGAAGTTGGTGGGCGCACCGATGCTGTTCTTGAGATTGTCCACGACCTTCTCGCTGAAGAATTTTCGCGATGAAGAGCCGACGACGACGGCGTGGATGTTCTCGTCGGGAACGTTGCCGGCGAGCGTCACGGTGACCGCGACCGGGTCCTTGTAGGCCTGGAAGATGTAGGGCGGCGCCTTGACGTCGTTGCTGGCGACCTTGAAGCCGTCCGGCAGCTTGCCGAGCGCAGCTGCGATCGCCTCGCGGCCGCCGAGCTCGCGTGCCATGCCGGACAATGCGACCTCGCCATCGGAGATCGTGAACTTGCCGTCCTTCAGCCTGCCGATCTGGCCGATCAGCAGCAGCGCCGCATCCTCGAAGCGCGTTGGCGCGCCGCGCGCCAGGCCCATCTGGTCCGCGACCTCCACGCCTGGCAGCGCCGCCCGCGTCGCGTCCATCAGCCTGCCCTTCAAGGCGGGCAACGGCGCATTGCCGCCCAGCGTCACCCGGACGACGTCGCGTTCGGCCGACCAGACGAAGGGCTTGGCCTCGGGGACCAGCCGCGTCTCGTCGTTGACGAGCCGCACGCCGGCCACGCCGTCCACCGCAGCGACCGCATCGCGGCGTCCAGCCTCAGAAAATGCATTGGCGCGCAGCGAGACATCGCGGCCATCCACCGTGATGCTCGTCCTGTCGAGCACGGCCCCCTTCAGGACGGCCGAACTGCGGCCGGCGAGATCATTCTCCAGGGGAACGGTGCTGGTCCAGGCCGCGAGGCCCCAAAGCACGATCAGCGGGAGGACGCCAGGCCACCATTTCCCGCTCCACCTGAAAAGTCCACGCATTCGTCATCCGTCGCATCGAGGAAGCAGAGAGAAAACAAACCCTTGCATGCCTGTCAAACCGGAAATGAGGCGCGCCGCACGGTACGTTGCGACCGCAGGCTAAGGCTTTCTTCAATCATTCGTCGGTAACCTTGTCCCGACACTCACCGGGCCGCATATTTCAGATGAGGCGATTTCGCAAAACCTTTATCCGTGCCGGCCTGGAAGCGCTGTATCTGAGCGGCGCGCATGTCTGGCTGCGCCCGATCTTCTCGGGCGTGGGAGCGATCTATACGCTGCATCATGTGCGGCCGCACCACGACGCCGATTTCCAGCCCAATTGTCACCTCGAGGTCACGCCGGATTTCCTGCGCGAAATGTTGTCGCACCTGCGCGACCACGACATCGAGATCATCACCCTCGACGAGTTGCACAGCCGGCTGGTGGCGAAGGACTTCTCGCGCCACTTCGCCTGCTTCACCTTCGACGATGGCTATCGCGACAACCGCGACTTCGCGCTGCCTGTCATGCGCGAGTTCGATGCGCCGTTCACCATCTATGTGACGAGCGATTTCGCATCGGGACTGGGCCGGCTCTGGTGGGTGACGCTGGAGCGGCTGGTCGCGAAGGCGCAAACGATCGACATCGAGATCGGCGGGCTGTCGCTGCAGCTCGATGCATCGACGTCGGCAGCCAAATGCGTGACGTTCCAGCGCCTGCACGATTGGCTGCGCGCACTGCCGGGCGAGCACGACGTGCGGCGTGAGATCAGCGCGCTGTGCGCGCGCTACGACGTCGACGAGGCCTCGATCTGCCGTGAGCTCTGCCTGTCCTGGGACGAGCTCCGGGCGCTTTCGACTGAGCCATTGATCTCGATCGGCGCGCATTCGATCAGTCACTGCAATCTCGCCAAGCAGACCGAGGAGACGGCGCGCATCGAGATCGCCGGCAGCCGTGCTCGGATCGAGAACGAGTTGCAGCGGCCGGTGCTACACATGGCCTATCCCTACGGCGACCGCGCCGCCGCCTCCCAGCGCGAGTTCGTGCTGGCGGCCGCGAGCGGCTACAAGACCGCCGTCACCACCCGCCCCGGCATGATCTTCGCCGAGAGCGCCGATCATCTCACGGCCCTGTCGCGTGTCTCGCTGAATGGCCACTACCAGGACGCCCGCGTGCTGCCGGTGCTGACCTCGGGCGCGGCCACCGCGATGTGGAACGGCTTCCGCCGCATCGACGCGGCATAGGCCCGCATAACGTTCCCCTCCGATTGAATTGCGGCGAATTCGTGCGACTGCGTCTCCCTTGACGTGCTGGCGCGTCCCGCTCACAAGCGCGCATGACATAAGGAAAGGGAGGCTTCATGCTCAGGAACTTGTTCTCACTCGAAGGACGCATCGCGCTCGTCACCGGCGGCTCGCGCGGCATCGGCAAGATGATCGCATCCGGCCTGCTCGCGCATGGCGCGGCGCGGGTCTATATCACCGCGCGCAAGGCCGGGCCCTGCGAGGCGACCGCCAAGGCACTGACGACGGAATATGGCGGCGAATGTGTCGCGCTGCCGATCGACATTTCGACGATGGCCGGCATCGAGACGCTCGCGGGCGAGATCAAGAAGCGCGAGCCCAAGCTCGACATCCTCGTCAACAATGCCGGCGCGGCGTGGGGCGCCGACTTCGACGAATTCCCGGAGAGCGGCTGGGACAAGGTGATGAACCTCAACCTCAAGACGCCGTTCTTCCTGACCAAGGCGCTCGCAGCTCCCTTGCGTGCGGCGGCCAGCGCCGAACGGCCGGCAAAGGTCATCAACATCGCCTCGATCGACGGCATCTTCGTCAACCCGCTCGAGACCTATTCCTATGCGGCGAGCAAATCCGGCCTGATCCATCTGACGCGGCGCATGGCGGCCAAGCTGATCAAGGACCACGTCGTTGTGACCGCGATCGCGCCCGGACCGTTCAAGTCCGACATGAACAAGGCCGCGCGCGACAACGCCGACGAGGTCGCCTCGCGCGTGCCCGCCGGGCGCATCGGCACCGACGAGGACATGGCGGGCACAGCGATCTTCCTCGCCTCGCGCGCGGGCGACTACGTGGTGGGGAATACGATCGCGGTCGATGGCGGTATCGTCTACGCAAACCCGGGCATTCCGGGCGCGGGCTGGGATAGTTGAGAAGGGCGAATAGCGAATAGCGAATAGCGAATAGCGAATAGCGAATAGCGAATAGCGAATAGCGAATAGCGAATAGGCTACTTCCCCTATTCGCTACTCGCAACTCGCTATTCGCCTCTCATCAAGTCTCGATCTTCACGTACTCGAAGTCACCCGGCTTGTTGTCGATGCCGACCTTCGGGGGCGCGATCCACGACGCGTACTCGCCGATCTCGGTGACCGGCTTCATCAGTGAGGAGATGTAGGCGCCGTCATCGGTCGAGGGCAGCCAGTCGCTCTTGCGCTTTTGCCAGGTCCCCTCGTCGATCAGGATGCCGTCGGGTGTCGCATGGACGTCCTTGAACTCGCCGATGGCGCGGTGGAAGGCGGTATGCGGCAGCTTGAGCTGGAAGTCGTAGCCGGCGGTGCTGATGATCTTGTTCCAGCGCAAGAGGCCCTTGATGCAGTCCTGCGAGTAGTCGTCGCGCAGGCGCATGTTGAGCGCGGTCAGCGCCGGCTCGTCGACCCGCTTGATCTCGCCGTCGACCAGCTTGAGCACCGGATAGGTCGCGTTCTTGAGCTGGTGATCGTCCTGGATCTGGGTCTCGTGATAGCGGCCCTTGATGCCGGCATTGAAGGCGTTCGCAGCGTTGGTCGAGACCTCGGAGCCGAACAGGTCGAGCGACAGCGTGTAGTGCAGGTTCAGCTTCTTCTGGATGGTCGGCAGGTCGATCACGCCAAGCGCGCGCACCTTCGCGATGTCAGTCGGATCATCGATGCCGGCGGCGCGCATCGCCTCCACGGTGCGCTGGATGACACGGCCGACGCCGGTCTCGCCGACGAACATGTGGTGCGCCTCCTCGGTCAGCATGAAGCGGCAGGTGCGCGACAGCGGATCGAAGCCGGACTGCGCGAGGCTGTGCAGCTGCATCTTGCCGTCGCGGTCGGTGAAGTAGGTGAACATGAAGAACGACAGCCAGTCCGGCGTCTTCTCGTTGAAGGCGCCGAGCATGCGCGGGCTGTCCGCATCGCCCGAGCGGCGGCGCAGCAGCTCGTCGGCCTCCTCGCGGCCGTCGCGGCCGAAATATTTTTGCAGCAGATAGACCATCGCCCAGAGGTGACGGCCCTCCTCCACGTTGACCTGGAACAGGTTGCGCATGTCGTAGAGCGACGGCGCGGTCTTGCCGAGATGGCGCTGCTGCTCGACCGAGGCCGGCTCGGTGTCGCCCTGGATCACGATCAGGCGGCGCATCAGCGCGCGGTATTCGCCGGGGACCTCCTGCCAGGCCGGCTCGCCATAATGCTCGCCGAACGGAATCTTGCGGTCTTCCTCCTGCGGAGCAAGCAGGATGCCCCAGCGGTAATCCGGCATCTTGACGTAGTCGAACTTGGCCCAGCCGCGCGGATCGACCGAATAGGCCGTGCGCAGGTAGACGAGCGACTGCTGGAAGCCGTCGGGACCCATGTCGTTCCACCAGTCGACATAGCCGGGATGCCAGCCTTCCAGCGCCTTGAGGACCTGGCGGTCCTCGGCGAGATTCACGTTGTTCGGAATCTTGGTCGAGTAGTCGACGTTCATGATGTTCATGTTCATGGAGACCTCCGGGGGGCTTTGATCAGTTGGAGGCGAGTAGCGAATGGCGAGTAGCGAATAGGGGGTCCAGACATCCTTCCCTATTCGCTATTCGCCACTCCCTGCTCCCCTTACACTCGCGTCATATCGTAGCTCGGCCGCTCGCCGGTGCCGTAGCGCCGGAGCGCGCCCTCCTCGCCGACCGCGTTGGGGCGCTGGAAGATCCAGTTCTGCCAGGCGGTGAGGCGGGCGAAGATCTTCGATTCCATCGTCTCGGGGCCGGCGAAGCGCAGATTGGCTTCGAGACCCGTGAGGCTGTCCGGCGAGAAGCTGGCGCGCTCCTCGAGGAAGACGCGGATCTCGTCCTCCCAGTCGATGTCGTCGAGCGCGAAGGTGACGAGGCCGAGCTCCTCGGCCTCGTCGGCCTCGAGCGGCTTGCCAGTCTGCGCGCGGACACGCTCGAGATCGTTGGGATCAGCGAGGAAGCGCGACTCCAGCCGCGTCAGGCCGTGACTCATCGGATAGGGGCCGAAATTCATCGCCGACAATTCGATCGCCGGCGCCGGACGGTTGTCGCCCTGGATGGTGCCGATCAGCATGTAGGAGCGGTCGGAGGCGAACACGAGCTCGGCGAGTGTGCCGGCAAAGCAGGAGCCGGGCTCGACCAAGGTCACCAGCGTCCGCGACGTGACGTCGATGCGCTTCAGCACGCGCTTCCAATAGTGACGGATCTCGTTGACCAGCCAATGCGCCTTGTTGGCCTCCAGGAAGGCGTCATGGGCCAGCACCTGGGCGCGCTCGCCATGCGACTTGAACACCAGCATGGCGATGCCGAGCTCGTTGATGCGCAGATGCAGGATGGCATCATCCAGCTCGCGCGCAACCTGCAGCGGCCAGAACGATGCGCCCTGCGCGATCATGCCGTCGATGTCGGCGGGCGGCGCGGCTTCGGGGGCCGAGATCGTGATCGTGGCGATGCGGGCGGCGCGATCGATGTCGACGTTGACGAAGCCGTAGCGTACGCTTGACGCATCGATCACGCGCTTGAGCGGCGTGAGCGCAACGCCCTTGCCGCTGCCGTTGCGCTTGGAGGCGGCCGCGAACTCCTTGGCGCGCTCGGCCACCTTGGCATCGACCTTGGAGTTCGGCGCGATCTCATCGACCAGCCGCCACTGCACGGCGCGCTTGCCCTTGACCCCCTCTTCCGTCGTGCAGAACGCATCGGCGCGATCGCGGCGCACCTTGCGCTTGTCGACGACGCGCGTCAGGCCGCCGGTGCCCGGCAGCACGGCGAGCAGCGGAACCTCCGGCAGCGACACCGAGGACGATCCGTCATCGGCGAGGATGATGTGGTCGGTGGCGAGCGCGAGCTCATAGCCACCGCCGGCCGCTGTGCCGTTCACCACGGTAATGAAGCGCTGGCCGGAATTCTCGCTGGAATCCTCGAAGCCGTTGCGGGTCTCGTTGGTGAACTTGCAGAAGTTCACCTTGTGGGCATGGGTGGCGCCCGCGAGCATGCGGATGTTGGCGCCGGCGCAGAACACACGCGGCTTGGCCGAGCGCAGCACGACCACCTTCACCTCGGGGTGTTCGAAGCGCAGCCGCTGCACGGCGTCCGCCAGCTCGATGTCGACACCTAGATCATAGGAATTGAGCTTGAGCTGGTAGCCCTCGAACAGGCCACCATTCTCGTCGACGTCCATGGCGAGCGTCGCCACCTCGCCGTCGATCGAGAGCTTCCAATGTTTGTAGCGGGAGGGATCGGTCTGAAAATCGATGAACGTCTTGCCTCCCGCGAGCACGCGGTCTTCCCCGGCCATGAGTCACCCTTCGTTGGAGTGCTTATCGTTGAGATGCACAATAATTCATGTTTTGACCGACGTCTACGACAAAAAGCCGAAACATGCACTTTGTTTCATGTTCGTGATGCCGGGGCCGGCAAGGTCGCGGCCGCGAACTCGGCGATGACCCGCAAGGTGGCGTCAGGCGACTCGCGATGCGGGGAATGGCCGGTCTTGGGAAGCATCGTCACCTCGACCGGGCAGTAGCACTCCTCTTGGATGATCTCGACCTGGCGGATGGTACCGTACTGGTCGTCGATGCCCTGGATCACCGCGACGGGGACGCGGATGTAGGCGAGGTCGCCGGTGATGTCCCAGGCCCGGAATGCCGGATCGAGCCAGGCGCCGTTCCAGCCATGGAACGCGTTGTCGACGTCCTTGTGCCAGCGTCCGAGCTTGGCGCGCAGCTCCGTGGTTTCGTAAATGGTCTTGATAGCGGCGATCGACGCGACCGAGACGTCCTCGACGATCACGTGCGGGGCGATCAGCACGACACCGTCGAGGCGATGATCGGCGCGGCCGCCGGCGTAGATCGCCGCGATCGAGGCGCCATCGGAATGGCCGACGAGGAGACCGCGCTGGAAGCCGATCGCATCAAGTAGCTTCGGCAGCACATCGCGGGCCTCGCGTTGCATGTAGTCGAGCGGCCGCGGCAGCGTCACCGGGCTTGAGGCGCCGTAGCCGGCGCGCGAATAGGCAAACACGGAGGCGCCGGTGGCTTGTTGGAGCTTGTCGGGAAAATCGCCCCACAGGCCGACCGAGCCGAGGCCCTCATGCAGCAGCACGATGCATGGCGCGTCGGATGGCTGCGGACCGATCAAGCGATATTCGAGTTGAGCGGTGTCGATGGTGAGGAAGCCTGATGCAGCTAGCGCCATCGCGACCGCTCCGTCTGCACGTGATGTAAAATGCTCCCGCAGCTCGCTCCCTCGTTCCCTCCCCCCTTGTGGGGGAGGGCTAGGGAGGGGGGTAAGCCACACGCACCGGCGCGCGTGGTACCCCCCTCTCCACCTCTCCCCCACAAGGGGGGAGAGAGCCGAGCGGAGTTCGCGGCGATGAGTTGCGTCACCATGCACATATCCCGGCCCCGTCATTCCGGACGGCGCAGCGAAGCTGGGCCGATCCGGAATCTTGAGATTGTCTGTCGCTTGATCTCACCCACGTCGAGCTTCCGGGTTCGCGACTGCGGCGCGCGCGGGAATGACAGCCAATGACAGCTAATGTGCCCCCTCGCGCAGCTTGAAGCGCTGGATCTTGCCGGTCGCGGTTTTCGGCAGGCTGTCCACCACCTCGATCCAGCGCGGATATTTCCACGGGCCGATCTTCTGCTTGACGTGTTCCTTCAGTGCCTCGTGCAGGGTCGAGCGATCGACGCTCGGGCGCAGCACGACATAGGCCTTGGGCTTCAACAGGCCTTCCGGATCGGCTTCCGGCACCACGGCCGCTTCGAGCACGGAGGGATGCGTGATCAGGGCGCTCTCGACCTCGAACGGCGACACCCAGATGCCGGAGACCTTGAACATGTCGTCGGAGCGGCCGCAGAAGGTGTAGCGCCCATCGGCGTCGCGGACATATTTGTCGCCGGTGCGCGTCCAATAGCCCTCGAAGGTCGAGCGGGTCTTGTGGCGCTGATTCCAGTAGCCCTCACCGGCGGACGGTGCATGCACCAGCATCTCGCCGACCTCGCCGTCCGGCACGTCCTGGCCGGCCTCATTGACAAGACGAACCTGATAGCCCGGCACAGGGCGCCCCGATGAGCCGTATTTGATGTCCCCGGGCGCGTTGGACAGGAAGATATGCAGCAGCTCGGTCGAGCCGACGCCATCGAGAATGTCGACGCCGAACCGCGCCTTCCAGGCATTGCCGACCGATTCCGGCAGCGCCTCCCCGGCCGAGGTGCAGATGCGCAGAGCGCTGCCGGCCTTCTCATGGCGCAGCGACTCATCGTGCAGCATCGCGGCGAACAAGGTCGGCACGCCGTAGAAGATGGTCGGATTGTAGCGGTTGAGGAGCTTGAACATCAGCGCCGGCGTCGGGCGCTCGGAGTTGAGGATCGTGGTTGCGCCGACCGACAGCGGGAAGGTCAGCGCATTGCCGAGGCCATAGGCGAAGAACAGCTTTGCGGCTGACAGACAGACATCGCTCTCGCGGATGCCGAGCACTTGGCTGGCATAGGTCTCGGCCGTCGCGGCGAGATTGCCGTGCAGATGGCGCACGCCCTTGGGCATGCCGGTCGAACCGGATGAATACAGCCAGAACGCAGGCTCATCCTCGTGGGTCGCGACCGTGTCGAACTGATCGCTCTCGCGCGCGAGCTCCTCGGTGAGCAGCTTGTGGCCGAAGGCATTGGCGCCGGACACGACGACGCAATCGAGATCCGGCATCCGGCCGACAATGTCCTTCACGACCGGATACAGCGCCTCGGACACGAACAGCACGCGGGCGCGGCAGTCCGCGAGCACATAGGCGTATTGCTCCGAGGTCAGCAGCGTGTTGAGCGGCACCGGGACGACGCCCGCGCGCATCGCGCCGAGAAACACCGCGGGGAAATCCACCGTGTCGAGCATGATCATCGCCACGCGCTCCTCGCGGCGGACGCCAAGGCGGCGCAGCATGTTGGCGACGCGGCAGGTCTGCTGTTGCAGACCGCGATAGGTCAGCTCCGAGACCGTGTCCGTGTAGGCGAGCTTGTCGCCGCGCCCCGCCTCGACATTGCGGTCAAGCAACCACGATACCGCATTGTACGACTTCACGGCATTCTCCCCGGATTTTTGAATTATAATTCATACAAGGCCACCAACATCGCTTGCTGTCAATCCTCCTCGGCATTATGTTTCCTGGTCAAAAGAGTACCTCAGGGATATGACGCCACACAGCGATGCCCCGCGCGACGACGGCCAGTCCGCGGCCGAGACCGATTTCCTCGACCAGCTGGGCCAGCGGGTGCGGCGGATGCGCGGGCTCGCCGGCATGTCGCGCAAGGTGCTGGCCGAGGTCTCCGGGATTTCCGAGCGCTACATCGCCCAGCTCGAAAGCGGCAAGGGCAATGTCTCGATCGTGCTGCTGCGCCGGATCGCCAATGCGATCAACGCGCCGCTCGACGACATCATCCCCGGCGGCGAGCCATCGCCGGACTGGCCGGTCATTCGCGATCTCCTGAAGAAGGCGACCCCGAGCCAGATCGCGGAGGTCAAGGAGCTGCTTGCCGGCAGCGCATCGGCGCCATTGCGGCGTTCGTTCTCAGGCATTGCGCTGATCGGCCTGCGCGGCGCCGGCAAGTCGACGCTGGGCAAGATGCTGGCGGAGCGGATCGGCTGGAGCTTCGTCGAGCTGAACAAGGAGATCGAGCGGCAGAACGGGCTTTCGGTTGCCGAGATCATCGCGCTCTACGGCCAGGAAGGCTTTCGCCGGATGGAGCAGGCCGCCCTGGTGCAACTGCTCGCGCGCAAGGAGCCGATGGTGCTGGCGACCGGCGGCGGCATCGTCTCCGAGCCGGTCACCTTCGACCTGATCCTGACCTCGTTCTACACGATCTGGCTCAAGGCCGAGCCGGAGGAGCACATGGGGCGTGTGCGCAAACAAGGTGACCTGCGGCCGATGGCCGACGACCGCTCGGCGATGGCCGAGCTGCGCAACATCCTGGCGAGCCGCGAGCCGCTGTACGCAAGGGCCAATGCGGTGGTCGATACGGCGGGGCTGTCGGTCGAGGCGGCGGCCGCACGGCTGGGCGAAGCCGTGAAGCCGGTCATCGCCAATGAGGCGCGCATGTTCGCGCGGGGGTGACGGTCGTTTAGAGGTGAGCGACGCGCGACCTGCGAGCTTTCGACGATCCGAGCTTGAGCTTCTGATGCGAGCGCATCGACACCAGCCTCGCGGTCGAGCCGCCCAGCCGCGTCCGCCACGCCGGCGGCAGCGCATCTGGCGAGACAGCCACGGTCGTCCGCGCGCGAACAGGTGTCGAGGCGTAGCGCGTCGGCTGCTGGCCATCGGCCATCGACACCAGCATGTCGCCATCCTCACCAGGCGGCTGGTATTTCAACCTGCAGTCCGCGGGCGACGGCGGCACCTGATAGGTCTTCAGGCGGTCGCCGTCATAGGACAGCTCGACCGTCTTGACCGCGAGCGGACGAATGCCGTGAAGGTTCAGCAGTCCGGAGCCCGGGACCGCGTCGACCTTGACGGTCCTGACGAACGGGCCGCAGGTCGAACTCGCCGACGGATATTCCTGGACCGCCCAGCGCGGCCACGCCAGGACCTCGCCCTCCTGATAGATGCGATCGATCACGAGTTGCTGGGAGTTGGCGGTGCGGATCGTGTTGGCGAGCAGGTGCGCGCCGGTCACGGGCGAGGGATCGAACGCAAACACCTTCACGATCTTCGGGGCGTTCGGATCGTGCGCGAGCGCGACGAACTGCGCCAGGCCGCCGCCGAGCGAATGTCCCGTCGATACGATCTGCGGCTTCCTGCGCGCCACGCGGTAGCAGTCGAGGCCTTGGATCATGCCGAGAATGCCGTCGATGTTGCGGCGCAGTTGTTGATAGTAGTCATCATAGGGCGAATAGAAGCGGTTGGCGTTCGACAGCCAGTCGCCGGTGCTGAGGCCGACAGTGCCGCGAAACACGAGATTGACCTCGCTGCACGCGGTGTGATCGACAGCCGGCGAACGCTTGCGGGCCCAGACCTGGAAGGCGGGCCCGCTGCCGAACTCCCATCCCCGGTTCTTGAAGGCTGCCTGACACGCGGCATCGGTGGGCACGATGCATGTCAACGGCTTGTCGCTGCCGAACTGATATTGCCATCCCTTCAGCGCGGCCTGGCCGAACGGGGCAGCCTTTGGCTCGAAGATGTTGCCGACCACGAAATTGACGTCGGCGCCAACTCCGTCATCGTCCTGCTTGAACCTGTAACGGTCGAGATCATCGATCGCGAGATAGGCCGCAGCGGCCTGGATGGCATAGGGCGCGTAGTAGCGCGCATATTTCACGAACGGTGAGGCCTTGATCCGCTGGACGTCTTCGTCAGACGCCTTCTGCGCATGGGCCGAGCAGGTGATCAGCAATCCGAGGAAGGTCGAAATGACAAGGCATACCGCCGAAACGAATTGTCTGCGCATTGCAGCATCTCACGATTGAAATCAATCAGGGGATGCATATGAACACGATCGCTCGCGAGCGGCAATACGTATCGACCGCCGCGGCTGGCGCTGCGAGAACGCCCTATCCTGACACCCGTTCACGGCGCTGCGGTGACGTGCGCCTGCCTGCCACGATCAGCGCGACGACGAACACGAGAAACGCCACCAAGGCCACCGGGGCCCCGATGAAGACGTTCCAGCCGATCCGCACGGCTTCATGCGCGGGATCGCCGACGTCTCCGCCGTAGATCCTGCACCAGGGTGGAATGCCGCCCTCATTGGGATGGCACTCGGCGTTCACCAGTGGCGAGATCGACAACATCGGCCCAAAATAGGGAAGGATCGCCAGCGGGAGGCTCGTTGCCAGCGCGAGCAGAATGCGGCTCCAACGCCGCCGCCATCCCTGGACGATCGCAAGGTAGCACAGGGCTAGCCACACCGCGGAGAGACCGAAAGAGAAGCCGATTGCAACCATGGAGCCGGCCTGGAGCGCGCCGCGGATCAGGGCGCTGGCCGCAAGCGGGCCAAGATGGCAAGGCGCGTTGGCGGCGGGCTCGCAGCCGCCCAGCCGCGCACCGAAAGAGACGAGCAGTATTGTAATTTCGGGGAGAAATGGAATCAGCACGAGCGCAAGGAGAGCGATTCTCCAGCGCCCGCCGCCACCGCTCCCCTCAGAGTTCGTCTCCATGGGCTCTGCTGTTAGCCAAATCGCGCCCTGGTTGCAATCTCTCCGTAGCGAGCCCTGGGCCCGAGCCGGTCGCCTTCGACCTGATCCTGACCTCGTTCTACACCATCTGGCTCAAGGCCGAGCCGGAGGAGCACATGGGGCGCGTGCGTAAGCAGGGCGACCTCCGCCCGATGGCCGACGACCGCTCGGCGATGGCCGAGCTGCGCAACATCCTGGCGAGCCGCGAGCCGCTGTACGCGAGGGCCAATGCGGTGGTCGATACCGCGGGACTGTCGGTCGAAGCGGCGGCCGCACGGCTGGGCGAAGCGGTGAAGCCGGTCATCGCCAATGAGGCGCGCATGTTCGCGCGAGGGTGAGCTCGCGCAACGTCAATGCCGGCACGTCGCGGCATCCGCGTTAACCACCGCCGTCATTTTCATACCGCCGATGGTGGCCACACACCCTCCGATTGCTTAATAGATCGTTAAGTGACTGGAGGACGCACCATGGACAATCGTCGCAGCGAGGCTCGCCAACGCGTCTATTATGGCGGCGTTCTGACATTCAACGCTGGCAGCTCGACGCTCGCCTGCATCGTCCGCAATTTCAACAACCGCGGCGTCAAGATCGAGCTGGACGGGACGGTGCTGCTGCCCGACCGGGTCGACGTCACGATCGAACGGCGCGGATGGTCTCGGCACGCACGCATGATCTGGCGCGACGGTGCCGGCGCCGGCCTTGCCTTCGACCAGGATAGCGAGGTCATCTCGCTGGAATGGGCGCGCACGTTGCGCGAGCGCGAGCGCACCAACAAGCGGCTCAAATCCCGACTCGAACAGATGCTGTCGGGATACTGAGCGCATGTCCGAGGTCTCGCGAGAACAAGAGCACCTGCTGCTTGCAGCTGCCGATGCGCCGCAGAGCCCCGCTCGCGCTGCCGAGCTTCAGCCGCGATCATCCTGGCTGCGGCGCGTCGCCCTCCTGCTCGCCGCTCAATATGTCATCGTGCTGCTGATCGGTATCGCGGCCGCGTCCACCGTGCGATCCTATGTGCTGCCGGAGGTCGTCGACCGTTTCGAGGCCGTCGCAGCGGCGCTCAAGCGAACGCCGCTGCCTTGAGTTCTGACCTGGTCACTCGATCTCCCGCAGCTCCGCATAGGTCAGCGGCAACAGGCCGGCGCCGTCGAAATAGATGAAGCGGAGGCGGCGGCGGCGTGAGATGAAATTCGACGGCAGCGGATCGTAGCGGAAGGTGCCGCCGCCGAGATGCGGCGTCAGGCTGCCGACATCGGTCAGCGCGTCGATCTCCACCCGCAGCAGCTTGAGGCTGGCGCCATCGCGCAGGATCTCGAACGGGATGCGCGCCAGCCGCAGGAAGCTGGTCGGATCGGGGGCGGCGATGAAGCCGTCGACGAAGGCGGCCTCGACCTTGTCGAGGTCGGGCTCGGTCACCGCGACCGGCTTGGCGCCCTCCGGCTGGTGCGGCGTCTGCCACTGCACCGGTGCGCGCCCGTGCGCATGGTTGTGCCCGGGGCCGTGCGGCGGATGGTCATGATGATGGTCGTGATCATGCGCGTGGTGATCATGGCCGTGATGGTGGTGATGATGTCGCATCGCGGGCCTCAATAGCTGACCGGCTTGTTGATGATGTGCTTGTGGCTGCCGAGCTTGCCATGGGCGACCATCGAGCCGAGCGCCTCGACCACGACGCGGACGCCGATCAGCGCAGTGATGTCCGAGGTGTCATAGGGCGGCGAGACCTCGACCACTTCGAGCCCGCACAGCCCCTCGGCGGCGACGAGGCCGAGCAGCTTGAGCGCCTCGCGCGGCAGGAAGCCGCCGGGCTCGGGCCAACCGGTGCCGGGCACGAAGCCGCAGTCGATGGAGTCGACGTCGAACGAGATGTAGACCGCGTCGGCATCCTTCCAGGCCAGCTCGAGCGCGATCTCCGCCGTCTTCTCCAGGCCGATCTTCTCGATGTCCGCGATGGTGAGGACGTTGGTGTTGCGCTTGCGCGCGACCTCGACACCCTCGCGCGGCACCTGCCAGCCGCCGATGCCGAGCTGCACCAGGTTGGTCGGCGACACGTTCGGCAAATTGGTCGCCCAGTACCAGGGCGTGGTGTGCATGCGCTCGTCGAGATCCTTCTCCTGGATGTCGATGTGGCGGTCGAAATGAATGATGCCGATGCGCTTGTCGGTACACTGCGCGATACCGCGCACGCAGGGGAAGCCGATCGAATGGTCGCCGCCGAGCATGATCGGCAGCGCTCCGGACGAGAACACATGCGCGACGCCGCGGCTGATCTGGTCGAAGCTCTTTTCGAGGTTGGCGGGAATGGTGAAGACGTCGCCGGCATCGCACAGGGTCATCTGCTCGCGCAGGTCGACCCCGAGCTCGTAATTGTAGGGCGTGTAGAGCGCGGAGATGCGGCGGATGCCCTGCGGCCCGAAGCGGGTGCCGGGGCGATAGGTGGTGCCGGAATCGAAGGGAATGCCGATCACGGCAGCGTCGTATTTGGCGACGTCACGGACGTTCTCGACATAGGGCGCCTTCATGAAGGTGTTGATCCCGGCGAAATGCGGCAGCTCGCCGCGCGCAAAGGTCGGGATCTCGCGATCGGTCAGGCTGTCGGCGCCGGGCAGGCCCATGTCGAGCGCCCATTGCCGCTCCTTGCGCCAGCCGTTGCTTGGCAATTTGCCCTCGGCCTCCAGCGCCTGCCAGCCTTGGGTGGCCATCTTGTCGAAGTCCGGATGGTGGCGGCGCATGCTCTGGCGCTGCGGCTGCAAGCCGGCACGGCGTGACCTGCGCATGGATGGGAATGACATGAAGACTCTCCTTCGTTTCTTTCGACATTTCTTGAACTGACTATTGCGCCGCCTGCACGCTGGCGCGGATGAAACCGAGCACGGGCACGGCGCTGTCGCGGGTGAGATCGAGGTCGTAAGTGATGCGCGCGCCGAACCGCTCCGGCGCCTGCGGATCCTTGCGCGGCCGGTCGAGTGCGATCAGCCGCGTGGCGAGGCCGAACGCCTCCTTGATGTCGTGGGTGACCATCACGATGGTCATGTTGTGCTCGCGCCACAGCGGCTTGATCAGCGCATGCATCTGGGCGCGGGTGCCGGGATCGAGCGCGCCGAAGGGCTCATCGAGCAGCAGCACGCGCGGCTGCTTCGCCAGTGCCTGCGCGATCGCCAGGCGCTGCTGCATGCCGCCGGACAACGCGCTTGGATATTTGTCGCGATGCTCGGCCAGGCCGACGGCCTCGATCAGCGCGAGGCTCTTCTCCATCGCCTCCTTGCGCGCCGACCCGAACAGCCGCGCCGTGAACGGGCTCGCCGCGAGCTCATAGCCGAGCAGCACGTTGCCGAGCACGGTCAGATGCGGAAACACCGAGTAGCGCTGGAACACGATGCCGCGGTCCGGCCCCGGCTCGGCCGGGAAAGGCTGGCCGTCGAGCAGCACGGCGCCTTGCGTCGGCTTCTCCTGGCCGAGGATCAGACGCAGAAAGGTGCTCTTGCCCGCGCCGGAGGGGCCTACGATCGACAGGAAGGTGCCGGAGGCGATCTCGAGGTTGATGCGTTCGAGCACGACCTGGTTGCCGTACTCGACCCAGACGTTGCGGAACGACAGCGTGCTCATCAGCGCGCTCCGCCGTCATATGCCCAGGGGAACGCGCGCCGGCCGATCCACACCAAGGCCAGGTCGAACAGATAGGCGAGCAGCGTGATCCAGACGACATAGGGCAAGATCACGTCCATCGACAGATAGCGCCTGACCAGGAAAATGCGGTAGCCGAGCCCGACGTCGGAGGCGATGGCCTCCGCCGAGATCAGGAACAGGAACGCCGGGCCGATCATCAGCCGCAGGCACTTGATCAGGCGCGGCATGATCTGCGGCAACACGACACGGATCGCGACCTGCCAGGTCGAGCCGCCGAGCGTTTGCGCCTTGATCAGCTGCTCGCGCGGCATGGCCTGCACCTCGAGTGAGAGATCGCGCACCAGCGTCGGCGTGACGCCGATGACGATCAGCACCACCTTGGACAATTCGCCGAGCCCGAACACGATGAACAGAACCGGCAGCACCGCCATCGGCGGGATCATCGACAGCACCGCGACCAGCGTGCCGAAGCCGGCGCCGGCCACCGGCAGCAATCCGATGGCGAGTCCGAGCACGAGCCCGATCACCGCCGCGATGCCGAGCCCGAGCGCGAGGCGCTGCAGGCTCGCCGCCGTGTCGGACCACAGCACGTAGTCGCCGGAGCGGCGATCAGGCTCGGTCGCGAGCCGCTTGGAGGTCGCGACCATCTCGGAGACCGGCGGCAGCAGCTTGTCGTCGGGATTGTCCGCGCGCCGCTGCGCCGATCCGACCACGTAGATCAGCGCGATCAGCAGGAACGGCAACAGAGCCAGCAACAGCCGGCTGCCCCGGTTCGGAACGACGTTCATGGCACGCGGCATCGACAGACTCCGTCATTCCTCATTGAAAGGAGGCGCGCCAGCGCCGTCTCGAACCATGAGGCCCCGATCCGGACGTCATTCTTCGAGACGCTTGCGCTCGCGCAAGCTCCTCAGGATGAGGGGAGACACTGGTTGCCCGGCGGGAACACGGTCAGAGCTTCCCTTCGGCCGCCATCTTCATGAAGGTCGGATCGAAGCGCAGCTTCACGTTGCTGACCGAGCCCAGCGCCTTCGTTGGCGTGGAGATGCCGACCGCGTCCTTCGATTTCACTTTCTCGCCAAGCAGATTGTGATCGAAGCAGAAGGTGCGCACGAGATCCATGATCTTCGGCAGCTCCGGCCCGGTCATGAAGGCGAGCGCGTCCTTCGGCTCATAGTACATGAACGTGGTCTTGAGCTGGGTCTCGAAACCGGCGAGATCGGTGCCCGACAGCTTGGCCATCGCCTCGCGCGCGGCCTTGCCCTTCTCGCTCTGTTCCTTCATCAGCGCGATGGTCTCGTACCAGATGCCGACCAGCGCCTTGCCGAGTTCCGGATTGTCCTTGAGCGTCGCGCTGTTGACGACCAGGAGATCCTCGATCTCGCCGGGGATCTTGCTGGAGTCGAACACCAGCGTCGCGCCCGGCTCGGCCTTCACCTCCAGGAGTTGCGGATTCCAGGTCACGACCGCGGTGGTGTCGGGCGACTTCGCAGCGGCGACGATGTCGGCGTCGGAGGTGTTGACGGTCTTGATGTTCTTCTCGGACAGCTTCACGGTCTCGAGGCCGCGCGCCAGCAGATAGTGCGACACCGAGAGCTCGACGAGGTTGACCTTCTGGCCCTTGATGTCGGCCATGGTCTTGCCCTTCTTCAGCACCACGCCGTCATTGCCGTTGGAGTAGTCGCCCATGATGATGGCCGACGTGTCGACGCCGCCGGCAGCGGGGATGGTCAGCGCATCCATGTTGGTGACGGTGACGCCGTCGAACTTGCCGGCGGTATACTGGTTGATCGACTCGACGTAGTCGTTGATCTGGGTGACCTTGATCGAGATGCCGTATTTGTCGGCCCATTTCTTGACGATGCCGGACTCGGCCGCATACGGCCACGGCATCCAGCCGACATAGATCGTCCAGGCGATATTGAATTCCTTCTTCTTCTCAGCTGACGCGGGCGACAGCGATGCGGTCGCCAGCGTCGATGCAGCGAGCAGTGCAACAAACAGATTTCGCGCTTTTGCCATGTCCAGTCCCTCATCGGTTTTCTGACCGCGGACTGGCATGAAGAACCTCGTGCCTGCCAAGCGCGGCCACTGAGGTCTCCCGGGTTTTTATCCCGCCGTGCACCAGGGCTCTCCCCTGGCGGCTGCTCTCGGACCAGCATTCTCGATGGAGAACCGGAACCCTAGCTGCCAACTCTGAGCAACGAGAGGAGCAATCCGCGTGCCAGGGAAAAATGCTTGCGATTCAATGGAACCGGCGGCACGCTGTGCTCAAAAATTCGGCACTCAGAATTCTTCTTGGGCGAGGTGGCACGTCAGCCGACGCCGGTCATGCAACGACCGCATGAACCGTCCGGTGCACGGGGGCGACATCATCAGGCAGGCACGTCAGTCGCAGTGATTTGGAGTCTCGTTGATATGATCAGGTCTTCCGGGATCGCATTGGCAACCATTCTGGCTCTCAGCCTCGCCGCCGATGCAGCCTTCGCGCAGAGCGCGCCCGCTCCCGATGCGCCGGCGCAACCTGCTCCCGCCGCAAGCCCCACGCCGACAGCCACTCCCGCACCAGCCGCCTCGGCCGAGAAACCCGGCGACGCCAAGCCGGCCAGCGAGGCGACCGCGCCGAAGAAGACGCGGACGAGGACCAGCACGCGCAAGGAAGTCGAGGACTCCCTGCGCAGCGGCACGGTGCCGTCACGCTATCGCAGCCGGGTGCCGAAGGAGTACCAGAAGTACATCCCGTTCCATCGCTGAGGTCTAGAGTGGCGGCGTCATTTTCACGATGATTCCGACGATCAGCATGAAGGCGAGACACAGCCCCGTCTCAAGGTCAGAATGAACAGACCAGAAGCCGCGCAGGCCGGCCACGGCCTTCTGTGGTGATTCGATTCGAATACGAGGTGCACGCATTTGTTCAACCTCTGATAAAAGGAAAAACAAACTACTACCCTGGAAAAATAATCCCGTCCAAGCCGCGCCTCAAGGCGAAAAATCAGCGCATGTCGGGGCAGCAATCAAAATCTACGCCCAACGCCCGACGCGATCTTGATTTGAGTCAATCCGCATCCACGTCGGAATAGCCGGCAGCGCGCCGCCCTCAAATACCCAGATAGCGGTGCTGCAGCTCCGGCTCGGCCATCAGTTGCTCCGACGTGCCGTGCCACACGGTGCGGCCACGCTCGATGATGTAGTGGCGGTCGCAGATGCGGGTCAGATGTCCGACATTCTTGTCGATCACCAGGATCGACTGCCCGCGCGATTTCAGCAGCGACAGGCAGTTCCAGATCTCCTCTCGGATCAACGGCGCCAGACCCTCGGTCGCCTCGTCGAGAATGAGGAGTTTCGGGTTGGTCATCAGGGCGCGGCCGATCGCCAGCATCTGCTGCTCGCCGCCGGAGAGCTGGTTGCCCATGTTGCTGCCGCGTTCGGCGAGCCGCGGAAACAGCGCGTGGATCTTGTCGAGCGTCCAGGGATCGGACGCGCCGAGCCGGTTGGTCGAGGCCGCCACGAGATTCTCGGTGACGGTCAGATTCGGAAAGATCTGCCGTCCCTCCGGCACCAGGCCGATGCCGAGCTGAGCGATCCTGTAGGACGGCAGCTTTCGTGTCTCCTGACCGCTGAAGCGGATCAGGCCGGCGCGCGCCTGGGTGAGACCCATGATCGAGCGGATCGTGGTGGTCTTGCCCATGCCGTTGCGGCCCATCAGCGAGACCATCTCGCCGGGACGGATCGCCAACGACAGGCCGAACAGGACCTGGCTCAGGCCGTAACAGGTCTCGATGCCGTCGACCTCGAGCAGCATGGCGCTTGTCCCCAGATCAACCATGGCCGACCACCACGTGCTGATCGCCGAGATAGGCGCGCTTGACCTCCTCGTTCTGCCGGATCTCGTCCGGCTTGCCCGAGGCGATGATGCGACCATAGACGAGGACCGAGATGCGGTCGGCGAGCGCGAACACCGCCTCCATGTCATGCTCGACCAGCACGATCGACACTTCCTTGCGCAGCTCGTTCAGCAGCTTCACCATGCGCTGCGACTCGGTCACCCCCAGGCCGGCCATCGGCTCGTCGAGCAGCAGGAGCTGCGGCTTGGTCGCGAGCGCGACCGCGAGCTCCAGCTCGCGCTGCTCGCCATGGCTTAGCTTCGACACCAGCACATCGGCGCGATGGCCGAGACCGACGCGCTCCAGCGCGGCGTGCGCGGCGGCACGCAGCGGCTTGTCCTTGCGCGCGGCGGCGAAGAAACGGAACGAGTGCTTGCCGTCATGGGCTTGCGCCGCAAGCGCGACATTGTCGGCTGCGGTGAAGTCCGTCAGCAGCGAGGTGATCTGGAACGAACGCGCCAGCCCCAGCGCGCTGCGCTTATAGGCGGGGAAATGCGAGATGTCGCGGCCCCCTAAGAAAATGCGACCCGCATGCGGCGCCAGGTGGCCGGTGAGCTGGCTGATCAACGTGGTCTTGCCGGCGCCGTTCGGCCCGATGATGGCGTGGATCTCGCCCTTGGCAACATCGAGACAGACGTGATCAGTCGCGACGATGCCGCCGAAGCGGCGCACGAGATTGTCGACGCGAAGCAGAGGTTCAGCCACGGTTCAACCTCCCGAGCATGCCCATGATGCCGCCGCGGCCGAACAGCACAATCAGCAGCAGCAGCGGCCCCATGATCAGCGCCCAATATTCGGTGATCTGCGACAGCACCTCTTCCAGCACCAGGAACACGACCGAGCCGACGACCGGCCCCATCAGGGTGCCCATGCCGCCGAGGATGACCATCACCATGAGGTCGCCGGAGCGGGTCCAGTACATCACGGCAGGGCTGACGAAATCGGTGTTGTTGGCAAGCAGCGCGCCGGACAGGCCACAGAGCATGCCGGCGATGACGAAGCAGGCCAGCTTGTAGCGCTTCGACGGGAAGCCGATCGCCTGCATGCGCTGCTCGTTGGAGCGCAGGCCCTGCAGCACGAGGCCAAAGCGCGAATTGACGATGCGCCAGACCAGCACGACGACGGCGAGCAGGCAGAACAGGCAGAGATAATAGAACTGCACGCGGTTGCCGAGATTGATGAGGCCACCGAAATCACTGCGCTTGTAGACGGTGAGCCCGTCATCCCCACCGTAACGGGCGAGGCCGGACGCGACGTAGTAGGCCATCTGCGCAAAGGCCAGCGTGATCATGATGAAATAGACGCCGCGGGTACGCAAGGAGAGCGCGCCGATGACCAGCGCATAGAGCGCCGAAACCGCGATGGCGACCGCGAACTGGGCATAGCCGGAGCCGATGCCCTCCTGCGCCAGGATGCCGACGGCGTAGCCGCCGATGCCGAGATAGGCGGCATGGCCGAAGCTCATCATGCCGCCATAGCCCATGATCAGGTTGAGGCTGACGGCCGCCAGCGCCAGGATCACGATGCGGGTGAACAGCGTGAGGATGAAGATGTTGCCGGAGAGGTTCGAATAGACCGGCAGCAGCACCAGGCCGGCCACGACGATGATGGCCACGATGGTCGAAACGTTGAACGAGGATTTCATCTGCGGTTGGCCGGAAACAGACCTTCAGGCCGCGCCACCAGCACGATCGCCATCAGGAGATAGATCAGCATCGACGACATCGCCGGCGCCGCAGTGGAGGCCGCGGCCGAGTTCAGGACCTGGCGCAGCAGATTGGGCAGGAAGGCGCGGCCCATGGTATCGATCAGGCCGATCATGATCGCCGCGATGAAGGCGCCGCGGATCGAGCCGATGCCGCCGATCACGATCACCACGAAGGCGAGAATCAGGATGTTCTCGCCCATGCCGATCTGCACCGTGAGGATCGGCGCCTGCATGAGCCCGGCGAGGCCGGCGAGCGCGGCGCCGAGGCCGAACACCAACGTGTAGAGCAGCTTGATGTTGATGCCGAGCGCGCCGATCATCTCGCGGTTGGAGGCGCCTGCGCGGATCAGCATGCCGATCCGCGTCCTCATCACGCCGAGATAGAGCAGAAGCGCCACCAGCAACGCCACGACGATGATCGCGAGCCGATAGGCCGGATATTGGATACCGGGCAGGATCGTGACCGGGAAGGCGAGCCAGGATGGCAGCGGCAGCGCCAGTCCCGCCGGGCCCCAGATCAGCCGGACGGCCTCGTTGAAGAACAGGATCAGGCCGAACGTCGCGAGCACGTGGTCGAGATGGTCGCGCCCATAGAGATGGCGTAGTGCCGTGAATTCGAGCACGATGCCGAGCAGAAGCGTGGCACCGAGCGCCATGACCGCGCCGAGCACGAAGCTGCCGGTCCAGGCCACGAAGGTCGCCGCGAAATAGGCGCCCATCATGTAGAGCGAGCCGTGGGCGAGGTTGACGAGGTCCATGATGCCGAACACCAGCGTCAGGCCGGCGGCCAGCAGGAACAGCAGCAGTCCGAACTGCAGCCCGTTCAGGAATTGTTCGACGACGAGAAGCATGCCCCTCACTTCACGCTCAAAAAGACGGCGGCAGAACCCGTTCCAGGCGCTGCCGCCATGTCCGTCCCGATCTTAGGCCGGAGATGTTTTAAGCTTCAAGCAAATTCCAGGCCTGTTTCGTCCCCTGGCTCGGAATTCTTTCCGCTCACTTCATCGGGCACTTGTCGTGGAAGCGGTCCTGGTCGTTCTCGACGATGGTGGCGACCATCTTCAGCGACAGCTGGCCGTCGGCGTCCTTGACCACGTCCTGCAGGTAGAAGTTCTGGATCGGGATGTGGTTGTTGCCGAACTTGAAGGAGCCGCGCAACGACTTGAAGTTGGCCTTCTCCATCTCGGCCTTCATCGCGTCCTTCTTGGACGTGTCGCCCTTGACCGCAACCACGGCGCTGTTGATCAGCTGGGCCGCATCATAGGCCTGGGCGCCGTAATAGGTCGGACGCAGGCCGGTGTATTTCTTGCGGTAGTCGGCGACGAATTTCTTGTTCTGCTCGTTCGGCAGGTCGTTGACCCATTCCTGGGCGCCGGGCACGCCGATCGCATTGTCCTTCTGCAGCGGCAGCGACAATTCGTCGACGGTGAAGGCGGTGTAGAGCGGCATCTTCTCCTTGAGGCCGGCCTGCGAATATTGATTGAGGAATTGCACGCCGGCAGCGCCGGGATAGAACACGAAGATGGATTCGGCGCCCGAGGCGCGCGCCTTGGAGAGCTCGGCGGAAAAGTCGAGCTGGCTCGGCCACACCGTGTATTCCTCACCGACGACCTGGCCCTTGAAGGTGCTCTTCACGCCCGCCAGCATGTCCTTGCCGGCCGCATAGTTCGGGCCGATCAGAAACACCGACTTGACGCCCTTCTGGTTCATGTAGAGGCCCATCGCGGCCGGCGTCTGGTCGTTCTGCCAGGAGGTCGAGAACACGTAAGGAGAGCACAATTCACCGGCGAGCTGCGACGGGCCGGCATTGGCCGAGATCAGAAAGGTCTGGGAATCCACCGCGGTCTTCAGCGACGCCAGCAGCACGTTCGACCAGATGTAGCCGACGATGAAATCGACCTTGTCGGACTGCACCAGCTTCTCGGTCTTCTGCTTGCCGACGTCAGGCTTCTGCTGGTCGTCCTCGTAGATCACCTCGACCGGTTTGCCGTCGATCTTGCGGCCGAGATGGTCGAGCGCGAGCTCGAACGAATTTCGCATGTCGTTGCCGATCACGGCGGTCGGACCGCTGAACGTCGAGACGAAGCCGATCTTGATGGTGTCGCCGGCGAAGGCCGTGCTCGAAAACAGCAGCGCCGCGGCGCCTGCCAGCCAGAACCTCTTCATGGTCTTCCCTCCCCTCAAGCAAATCGTTCTTATCGTTGTTTCGTCGCCGGCACGCAGTAGCACGACCAGCGGCGGCGTTTCGCCGCAGCATCCGTCGCGCGGTGCTGATCCTGCGGGTCATCGATCCATGCACCATAATTCCCGGAAATGGACAAAGGCAAGAACTATAGTGCCTGTTAAGGATACCGCAGCACAGCAGAACCGGCCGCGTCAGCCTGACACGGCCGGCTGCGATACTCTCGGTATCACTCGCAACGAGCGTCACTTCACCAGCGCGCAACCACCGTCCGCAATCGGCCGGAACGCCTGCTCGGCCGGAATCGTCGAGACCAGACGATAGTAGTCGTAAGGATATTTCGACTCCTCCGGCTTCTTGACCTCGAACAGATACATCGGGTGGATCACGCGGCCGTCGGCCCGGATCGTCACATCGCCGAACAGCTTGTCCTTGCCCTTCACCGTCTTCATCTGCGGCACGACGTCCTTGGCATCGTCACTGCCGGTGGCCGCAACCGCATTGAGATAGGCAAGCGTCGAGGCGTAGACGCCGGCCTGGTTGCCGCTCGGCATCTTGCCGTTCATGCCGGGGCGCGCCGCGAAGCGCCTGGCGAAGGCGCGGGTATCGTCGTCCATGTCCCAGTAGAAGGCTTCGAGCAGTTGCAGGCCCTGCGCCGCCTTCAAGCCCATGCCGTGGATATCGTTGATGAACAGCAGGAACGCGACCAGCGACTGGCCGCCCTGCTGGATGCCGAACTCGGACGCCTGCTTGACCGCATTGATGGTGTCGCCGCCGGCATTCGCCAGCCCGATCACCTTGGCCTTCGAGCCCTGCGCCTGCAGCAGGAACGAGGCGAAGTCCGTCGTACCGAGCGGATGCTTCGCCGAGCCCAGCACCTTGCCGCCGTGCTTCTCGATGTAGTTGGTCGCCTCCGCCTCGATGCCCTGGCCGAGCGCGTAGTTCACCGTGATGAAGTACCAGTCCTTGCCGCCGCGGCCCATCATCGCAGCCGCCGTGGTGTTGCCGGTCGCCCAGGCGTCGTTGACCCACTGAATGGTGTTCGGCGAGCACGCCTTGCCGGTCAGATCGGAGCTCGCGGTCGACGACGCCAGGAACGTCATCCGGCTGTTGCGCAGCAGCTCGTTGACGGTGAGGCCCACGGCCGAGTTGGGCACGTCGACGACGGCATCGACCTTGTCGACATCGAGCCATTTGCGCGTGATCGCCGAGCCGACATCGGCCTTGTTCTGGTGATCGGCATAGACGATCTCGACCTTGATGCCTTTACCGCCGCCGTTGAAATCCTCCGCCGCCATGCGCGCGGCCTCAACCGAGCCCATGCCGTTGGTGTCCTGGAAGATGCCGGAGATGTCGTTGAGCACGCCGACGCGTACGACATTGTCCGAGATCTCGCCGGCCCGCGCCGCGCCTGCAAGGCAGAATATTGCGACCAGCGCCAGCGCGCACGAATTGAGCTGCTTCATGATGTCCTTCCCCGTGTGTGTTGCTTGTTTGATTGTTGTCGTTGCGACTGGAGATCGTCTCCAGTTGCGAAATCAGCTCTGCCGATCCGGAACGCGCACCACCAGTCCGGCCAGCGCCGGCTGCACCTTGATCTGGCAGGACAGCCGGCTGTTCGGCCACCGCTCGGCTGCGGTGCCGTCCAACAGCGCATCCTCATCGTCGGACACGGGATCGAGCTTCCCGGTCCAGGCGTCGTCGACATAGACGTGGCAGGTGGCGCAGACGGCGTTGCCGCCGCATTCGGCGACGATGCCGTCGATGCCGTGGGTCAGCGCCGCCAGCATGACGCTGGCGCCGTCCTCGGCCTCCACGCTTTCGCTGCGGCTGTCGGGATGGATGAAGGTGATCGTGGTCATGGCACAGCTCAGGCTGGAGTAAAGGTGACCGGCAGGCTCTCCAGCCCGCGCAGCGTGTTGTTGTAGCGGCGCTTCGGCTCGCCGCTCATCGTGACGCTCCCGACCTTGCGGGCGAGCGCGGTCAGCACCGCCTCGCCTTCGAGCCGCGCGACGAGCTGGCCGACGCACATGTGGATGCCCGAGCCGAAGCCGACATGACCGGATACTTTTCGGGTGATGTCGTAGCTGTCCGGCTGCTCCCAGCGGCGCGGGTCGCGATTGGCGCTACCCAAGAACATCAGCACCTTCTCGCCTTCGGGAATCGTGACGCCGCCGAGTTCGACGTCACGCGTGGTGGTGCGGAAGAAGGTCTGCACCGGGCTTTCGAACCGCACGGCCTCCTCGAACGCGTTGCGCGCCAGCGACGGATCGGCGCGCAGCCGCGCCCATTGATCGGGGAAGCGCGCCAGGCAATAAACTGCGGCGCCGATGCCGTAGACGGTGGTGTCGAGGCCGGCCGACAGCAGCGAGCGCACCAGCAACGGCGCCTCGGCCGGCGTGATCTCGCCGCTGTCGCTGAAGGCGTGGATGCAGGAACCGAAGCCGCCGGGCGTGAGATTGTCGCGCTGGCACTGCTCCGTGACATAGGCTTGGTGCGGCGCCGAGCGCTCGATCGCCTGCTGGCGCAGCTCATTCGGCGGACCGAACGCGTTGAACACCAGGCTCGCATAGGGAATGAGATGCTCGCGCCCCTCCGGCTTCAGCCCGAGCGCATCGGGAAAAACCGACAGCGGATAGGCCTCGGCGAGATCGGGGATGGCGTCGAACGAGCCCCGGCCTACAAGCTCGTCGATCTTGGCCTCGGCCGCCGCCATGAAGCCGTCGCGCAGCCGCTTCATGACAGCCGGCGACAGCACCTTGCTCAGCACCGCGCGCGTGCGTGTGTGCGCCGGCGGATCGGCCTCGAGGATCAGGCTCGGCGGCCGCCACGGCTTCTCCTTGGCGAAGTCGCTCAAGCCCACGCCGCGGCTGGAGCAGAACGTCTGGGGATCGTTGAGAACGGCATAGACCTCGGCGTAGCGGGCGACGCCGTGGACGTTCCACGCGTCCAGATGGACGACGGGGCCGGCCTCGCGCATCTCCTGATGCGCTGGATAGGGATCGTCGAAGAATTCATACGAGAACGGGTCGATGGCGAGGTGCGGAATGGCCGGCGCCACACCGGCAGCAGGGGAAAGACCTGTTGGGTTCATGCGGAGCTCCCGAAGTTTGGCCTTGTCATGCGGCTTTTCGTATCCGTATGAGTGGCGATGCATGGACGTTGGGGATCATGAGCGAGAAATCCGGGACGCCGCGCAAGGCGCAGCCGCGCGAAGCTGAGAGGCAAGGCCTCACGCTCGATCTCGACCGCTATGTGCCGGCCTTCATCACCTTCATCGCCAACAAGCTGTCGAACAGCGCCACCGCGTTCTATCAGCGCAATTTCGGCGTCAACGTCACCGAATGGCGTATCATGTCGCTGCTGGCGATCGAGCCGGGCATCCCGGCCTCGCGCATCTGCAGCGTGATCGGCTTCGACAAGGGGCCGGTCAGCCGTACGCTGGCGCTGATGAAGGGCCGCGGCCTGATCGCGATCCGCAACGATCCGGAGGACGGCCGCAGCCATTCGATCTCGCTGACCGCCAAGGGCCGCGCGACGCACGACAAGGTCATCATCGCCGCGCTGGAACGCGAGCGGCGTCTGCTCGCCTGTCTCGACAAGGATGAGCGGGAAGTCCTGATCACGCTGCTGCGCCGAATCCACGACAATCTCGACGCCGTCACGGGCGCGAGCTGAGCCACTCAGGCAGGAGCCGCCGAACGGCTGACCCGTCCGCTGCGGCAATCTGTTGGCGCGCGCGCAAGCGGCCGCGCCTGCGGCGAGCAGGCTGCGCATGACGTTCCCGTCCCTTCTTCGAGACGCGGATCATCCCGCGCCTCCATTGCTGATCGGGTCGATCGTTCCACATGTTAGTTGCTTTAGCAACGATATATTTTCGGCCGCATGAGATCCGGCAGCGCGAAAGCGCCGTCGCACTCGATCCTTCAAATTCTAGCTATCGGCGAAGGCGCGCGGCAATTTCGCCCTGATATGCCGTGTCGGCTGCGCTCCCGATTGCGGCGCGGCCTGCGGGGAGAGGCGGATGTTGGGGTTCATTTTCGGTTTCAATGCGCGTCTCGGCCGTCTGCAATATTTTCTCGCCTCGCTCGGTCTTGCGCTGGTTTCGGTGGTCCTGATCGTGGTCGTGGCCGTCGGTCTTGCCGCCCTCGCCCCTCAGAAGTCGGAGCTGACGGTGAGCTTGCCGATCGTGGTGCTGATCGGCCTGTGCCTGGTGGCGAACCTGATGCTGCAGGCGATGCGCTTTCGCGACATCGGCTGGGACCCGGTCTGTGTGATCCCGGCCTGGATCGCCGTCATGGTGCTGGACTACGTGATCGCCGGCCGGTTTCCCGAATACGCGGCGACATCATCGCACCACGGCACATGGGTTGGCGCCCTGGTCAATCTCGGCCTAAGCGTTGCGCTGCTGTTCTTCCCCAGCGGGGCTGACGACGCGCCATCGTCGGGAGCTACCGTGGGTCGCCCGCCGTCCGCATCGTTCCGGACGGTCCGTGGCGCCGGCTCGGCCACCGAGGCACGGCTCGCGCGCATCACCGGCGGGGAGGCCGAGCGGCGCGGGTACTAGGCGGCGGCGCCCAGCCTGCTCACCAATTAGGCAAATCGCCTTCGGCAACCACATCCGAATGCCCGACGGCCTGCCGGACGGCGCACCAACCCACTGACTTTCAATATTTTTCCGTATCAGGCCCGCATCCCCGCCGTGTACACAATGGCACATGGCTTGCTACGTTCGCAGCCGGATTGGCGAAGCGGAGCGCAAGGAAATGGCAGGCCAGAGTTTGGGCTCGGACGAGACGCGGAGCGCCGCGTGACCGAGACCATTGCCGAGATCGTCGCCGCCCATCGCGCCGGCCTGACAACGCCAAGCGACACGATCGCGCGCTGCTACGCCCGGATTCGCGCGCACAACGACCCTGCCATCTTCATCAGCCTGCGCGGCGAGAAGGACGCGCTCGCGGAGGCCGAAACCCTCGCCGACAGGGACAGATCGTTGCCGCTCTACGGCGTGCCCGTTGCGGTGAAGGACAACATCGACGTGGCGGGCCTCCCGACCACCGCCGGCTGCCCGGCCTTCGCGTACACGCCATCTCGTGATTCCACCGCGGTGGCGCGGCTGCGCGCCGCTGGCGCGATCATCATCGGCAAGACCAATCTCGACCAGTTCGCCACCGGCCTCGTCGGCGTGCGCTCGCCCTATGGCATTCCGAAAAATCCGGTGCGTGCCGATCTCGTTCCGGGCGGATCGAGCTCGGGCTCGGCGGTCGCCGTCTCCGCGGGTCTCGTGCCGCTCGCGCTCGGGACGGATACTGCCGGCTCCGGCCGCGTGCCCGCGATGCTCAACAACATCGTCGGCCTGAAGCCGAGCCTCGGCATGATCTCGACGTCCGGCCTGGTGCCGGCCTGCCGCACGCTCGACTGCATTTCGGTATTCTCGCTGACGGTCGACGACGCCGTCGCGGCGCTCTCGGTGCTGGCGGCGCCGGATCCGCTCGATCCGTTCTCGCGCGACCGGCCGCTTGCGGCCGTGACGGCATTTCCCGAGGGCGTGAAGCTCGGCATTCCCCGCCCCGGGCAATTGATCTTCTTCGGCGACAAGGCGGCGGACGCCGCCTATGGCGCTGCGGCCGCGCGCTTCGTCAAGCTCGGCGCCGAGCTGGTCGAGTTCGACCTCGAGCCGTTCTACGAGACCGCGCGGCTGCTCTATGAAGGCCCCTGGGTCGCCGAGCGCTATCTCGTGATCCGCGATCTCCTCGCCTCCGATCCCGATGCGATCCATCCGGTCACGCGCGAGATCACCATCGGCGGCGCGCGCGGCAGCGCCGCTGATACCTTTGCTGCGCTGTACCGCCTGCAGGCGCTGCGCAAGGTGGCCGAGCACACCTTCGCCGATGTCGACGCGCTGGTGCTGCCGACGGCGCCGACCGCCTACACCACCGCGGACGTGCTCGCCAACCCGATCGAGCTCAACAGCCGGCTCGGCACCTACACCAACTTCGTCAACCTGCTCGATCTCTGCGGGCTTGCCGTGCCGGCTGCGATGCGCAGCGACGGCGTCCCGTTCGGCATCACCCTGCTTGCGCCAGCCGGCCGCGATGCGGCGCTCGCCAGTCTCGGGCGCGCCTTCCATGCCGACACGGCGCTGCCGGTCGGCGCCAAGCCGGTCCCGCTTCCGCCGCTCGCGCCCGTGTCTCCGGCACTGCATGGCGACGAGATCGCCGTCGTCGTCGTCGGCGCGCATCTCTCTGGCATGGCGCTCAATCACGAGCTGACCGCTCTCGGCGGCCGCCTGCTGGAAGCAACGACCACCGCGCCTGACTACAAGCTCTACGCGCTGTCGACCACGCCGCCCAAGCCCGGCATGCTGCGGATCGACGACGGCCAGGGTACTTCGATGGCGGTCGAGCTCTGGGCGCTGTCGGCGGCGAGCTTCGGCAAATTCGTCAACCTGATTCCGCCGCCGCTGTCGGTCGGCACCATCCGCTTGGCGGACGGCCGCACCGCCAAGGGCTTCCTCGTCGAGCCGGCCGCGCTCGATGGCGCCCGCGACATCTCGGAGTTCGGCGGCTGGCGAGCGTATATGGCGCAGAAGGGCTGATCTATTTCGCGCGTCATGATTGCGTGCGCTGCCGTAGGGTAGGCAAAGGCGCGCCCGTATTGTCCCAACGAGCGAGATCGCGGTGGCGCCGTGCCCACCGTTTCGCCGCGGAGTCCGTGGCCCGACGGTGGGCACGCTGCCGCTTGACGGCGGCTGCTTTGCCCACCCTACCGCTCGAACGAAGAGCTACACCGACACCGCGTAGATCTCGTATTCGCCGCGCACCAGCTCGATGTGCGCCTTCATGGCGCTCGCTGCGCCGGCCTTGTCGCCGCGCAGGATGGCGACGACGACGCGGTCGTGCTCGGCATGCGACTTGGCGAGGCGGCCGAGATTGCGGAACTGTGCGCGGCGAAACGGCTGCACGCGCACCCGCGTCGCCAAGGTGATCTCGGCGATGTAGGCATTGTGCGCGCCGGCATAGATCGCGTTGTGGAAGCGCTCGTTGACCTCGTGGAAGCGCTCGGGATTGCCGGCGTGGCTGAGATTGCGCAGCTCCTCGTGGATGGCTTCCAGCCGCTGCCGCTCGACCGGCGTCATGCGCTGCGCCGCGAGACCGGCGCACAGGCCCTCGAGCTCGGCCATCGCCTCGAACATGCCGGTGAGGCGGTCGGCCGACGGCCGCGCCACCACCGCGCCGCGATGTGCACGCGCCTCGATCAGGCCGGACGTCGCCAATTGACGCAGCGCTTCGCGCACCGGCGTGCGCGAGACGTTGAAGCGCTTGGCGATCTCGGTCTCGTCCAGCGGCGCCCCTGGCGCCAGCGCGCCGCGCACGATCTCATCGGCGAGCTGCAGGCGCAGCTCCTCGGCGCGTGTGATCTTCGCAACCGCAGGCGGCGCGCGGTCGATGCGCTTGATCTCGGAGTCGCGGGCGGGCCGCTGCCGCGTTCGCGGCCGAAGATCGTCCAGGCTCATCCTCAGCCGCCTTTTGCTTCATCGATGATGCTGACATGGGCAGCGACGATTCTCCAGCCTTCCGGAAACCGGATCCAGGTCTGCATCTGGCGTCCGACCTTGCCGGGCGCGGTGTCGCGATAGAACAGCGTCGAGGCGACCGCGGCGTCACGGCCGTAAGCGGTGATCACGGTGCGCGCGGTCCGCCGCATCAGCCCGGCCGGCGAACGCGCGGCGCGAAATGCCGCGATCTCGCCGTAGCCATAGAGGTTCTCGCCGATGCCGTAGCGCAGCGTGCGGGAGTCCTGCTTGAAAAGCTCGTCGAGCACGGCGACGTCGTTGCCGACCAGCGCCTGTTCATAGCGCTGGAACTGCGCGGTGACTTCCGCGACGACGTCAGGCAGATCGACTTCCATTCTCCAGAACTCCTCGCGGGGCCGGCGCAGCGGCGACGCCAAGCTGTTGCAAGGCGTGGGCCACACGCAATGCGACATGTTCGCACCACGGCGCCGCGATGATCTGCACGCCGATGGGCATCGGCTCGAGCGGAATCGGAACGGCGACGACGGGAAGCCCTATGAACGAGATCGGCTGGGTATGAATGCCGATATTGGCGCGCACCGGCAGCTCGACGCCGTCGAGCACGAAGGTCGCCTGCCCGAGCTTGGGTGCGACGCAGGGCGTTGCAGGCGCGATCAGCACGTCGACGGACTTGAACAGCTCCAGCACCCGGGCGCGGTACCAGCGGCGAAACTTCTGCGCGCGGTCGACCATCGGCGCCGGAATCATCGCACCCGCAATCAGGCGGTCGCGCACAGCCGGATCGAAATCACCCGGGCGCGTGCGCAGCCGGTCGAGATGCAGCGAGGCGCCCTCGGTGGTGCTGATGACGTAAGCCGCGGCGCGGGCGCGCGCCGCTTCGGGCACCTCGATCACCTCGGTGACCTTCAGCGCGGCCGCGACACGAGCGACCGCTTCGGCGGCTTCGGGAAACAGATTCTTCTGGAAGTGCCCTCCGGCAAGGGCGATGCGCAGATCGCCGATGCCTTGCGAGAACCGACCGGAGACCGGCTCCGGTGCCCGCGTGGTGCACGCGGCGTCGTCCGGATCGGGCCCCTGCATGGCGTCATAGGCGAGCGCGAGATCCTCGACTGAGCGCGCGAACGGACCGAGATGATCCAGACTCATGACGAACGGAAACGAGCGCGCGCGCGACAGCCGGCCATAGGTCGGCTTGAGACCGAAGATGCCGCAGAACGAGGACGGCACGCGGATCGAGCCGTTGGTGTCGGAGCCCAGCGCGATCGGCACCAGGCCGCCGCCGACGGCGCTGCCCGAGCCGCCCGACGAGCCGCCGCTCATCCGCGTCGGATCATGCGGATTGCGCGACGGGCCGTCGTGCACGTTCTCGCCGGTGAAGTCGTAGGCGTATTCGCCCATGTTGAGCGCACCGATCAACACCGCGCCGGCGGCTTCCATCCGCGCGATCAGCGTCGAGTCCCGCGTCGCCGCCGGGCGATCGCGGTTGATCCTGGAGCCGGCGCGGGTCGGCAGCCCCGCGACGTCGAACAGGTTCTTCACCGCGAACGGCACCCCGGCGAGTGGGCCGACCGGCTTGCCCGCAGCGATGGCCGCATCCACGGCGCGCGCCCTCGCTCGCGCACGCTCGGCGGTGATGTCCGTAAAGGAATTCAGCACACCATCGCGCGCCGCAATCCGCGCCAGCGCAGCGTCGGTGGCCTCGACGGCGGAGAGCTTGCGGGTGGCGACTGCGGCCGCAATCGCGCTCGCGGTCATCTCGGGAGAACTAAGCGGTGAAGACACTGGCAGGCTCGGCTTCGTCAGGCAGGGAGAATTCGTCGACCAGCTTCGCCATCTTCAGCGAGACCTCGAGATTGGCGCGAATCGCCGGGCGCCACGCGTCCTCGATCGGCAGAGCCAATGCACGCCCGACCGCGTCGATGTAATCGTCCAATGGCTCCGCCATCAGCTTTTCTCCTCAAGCTTTCACGCTCAATGCGCCGGCAATGGCGGGTGCGGAATCGCCGTCAGCAACTCGCGCGTATAGGCATCCTGCGGATGACCTAGCACACGTTCGGAGGTGCCCTCCTCGACGATTCGGCCCGACCGCATCACGATCACACGATCGCACAACAGCCGCACCACATTCAAATCATGGGAGACGAACAGATAGCTCATACCTAACTTCTGCTTGAGATCCTGCAGCAGATTGAGCACGACCGCCTGCACGGAGACGTCGAGCGCCGCCGTGGGCTCGTCGAGGATGACGAGCTTCGGGTGCAGCGCAATCGCGCGGGCGATGCCAACGCGCGCCTTCTGGCCGCCCGACAATTGGTGCGGAAAGCGGTCGAGCAGATCGAGCGGCAGGCCGACCATGGTGGCCAACTCTTCGCAGCGCGTGCGGACCGCATTGCGTCCCTTGATGTCACCCAATTGCAGGATCGGATCAGCGATGGCGCGCGCCGCGGTGAAGCGCGGATTGAGGCTGTCGGTCGGATCCTGGAACACCATCTGGATGCGGCTGCGCAGCGGCAGCCGGGCAAAGGCCTGCGGCAGGATGTTGCCGATCTCCTCGCCATCGAAGCTGATGCGGCCCGAGCTCTGGTCGAGCAGCCGCATCACCATCATCGACGTCGTCGACTTGCCACAGCCGGATTCGCCGACCAGGCCGACGCTCTCGCCATGACCGACCGTGAAGCTGATGCCGTCGACGGCGCGGAACATCTCCGGCTCGACCGCCGGCCTCCGTCCGAACAGTTTCGACAACGTCGCCGAGGCGCCCTGGCGGGGATACTCCTTGACCAGCTTGTCGACGAGAAGGAGCGGCTTGGTGCTCCTCGCACTCCGGTCGTCCTCCCCACTCCGCTCGTCACCCCCGGGCTTGACCCGGGGGTCCATCACCTTCGACGAGTCTCGCGCAACGGGATGGATGGCCGGGTCAAGCCCGGCCATGACGGAGTGAGGTTGCTGCGACGCCTCCTCCTCCGGCAGCAATTCGCGCAGGGACACGCCGAGCCGCGGCGTCGCGCGCATCAGCTTGCGCGTGTAGGGATGCTGCGGGTTGGCGAAGATGTCGGCGGCCCTGGCGGTCTCGACCACCCGGCCCTTCTCCATCACCACGACGCGATCGCAATAGGCAGCGGCGAGACCCAGATCGTGCGTGATCAGGATCGTCGACATGCCGCGGCTCCTGGTCAGCTCGACCACGAGATCCATCACCGCCTTCTGCGTGGTGACGTCAAGGCCGGTGGTCGGCTCGTCCGCGATCAGCAGCTGCGGATTGCAGGCCAGCGCCAGCGCGATGACGACGCGCTGGCACATGCCGCCGGACAATTCGAACGGATAGGCGTGGTAGCGCTCGCGCGGGCGGACGATCTTGACCTGCTCGAGCGCTGCGATCGCCTTTTCGGCGCGATCAGTCGCGGCCGCCTGGGCGTGCTGCCTCAGCACGTCCTCGATCTGCTGGCCCACTTTCCGGATCGGATTGAGGGCCGCGCGGGGGTTCTGGAAGATCATCGAGATCTCGCGGCCGCGCAGATCGCGCATCGCGCTTTCCTCGGCCGCCTTGACGTCGATCCCCGAGAACATCACCGAGCCCTCGGCGATCCGTCCGGCACGGTCGAGGATGCGCATCACCGCGTAGGACGTCACGGACTTGCCCGAGCCGGACTCGCCGACGATCGCGAGCGTCTCGCCCTTGGCGACGGAGATGTCGACATGCTGCACGGCCTTGACGATACCGCGCCGGGTGGAGAATTCGACGGTGAGATCGCGAACGTCGAGCAGCGGCTGGGCGGTCATCCATGGCTCCGCTTGTTACGACCGTCATGCGCGGGCTTGACCCGCGCATCCATCAAGCCAGGGAAGGCCTGTTCCAAGGGATGGATTGCCGGGTCAAGCCCGGCAATGACGGAGTGTTGCTGTGGCGCACCCATCAGCTATGTCCTGCGCTGCGGGTCGACGATGTCGCGCAGACCGTCGCCGAGCAGGTTGAAGCAGAATACCGCGATCATCAGCGCAAGGCCCGGAAACAGCGCGATCCACCATTCGCCCGACACCATGAAGGAGGCACCCTCGGCGACCATGATGCCCCATTCCGCCGTCGGCGGCCGCACGCCGAGGCCGATGAAGGAGAGGCCTGCGGCATTGAGGATCGCGTAGCCCATCGTCAGCGACATCTGCACGATCATGATCGGCATGATGTTGGGCAGGATGTGGCCGAGCAGGATGCGCAGCTCGCTGTTGCCCGACAGCCGTGCCGCCTGCACGAAGCCGGCGTTGCGGCGGATATTGGCCTCGGCGCGCGCGACCCGCGCGTAAAGCGGGAAGTTCACGATGGCCGTGGCGATGATGATGTTCTGCACGGTGTTGCCGAGCGCGGCGACGATGCCCATCGCCAGCACGAACAGCGGGAACGCCATGATCGTATCGGCGATGCGTCCGACGATGCGGTCGGTCCAGCCGCCGAAGAAGCCGGCGGCGACGCCGGCAAGTCCGCCCATGAAGAACACCAGCGCCACCGAGGCGACCGCGATGAATGTGTCGAGCCGGGTCGCGACGACGACGCGGCTGAAGATGTCGCGGCCGAGCTGATCGGTGCCGAACCAGTGCGCCGCCGACGGCGGCTTCAGCGCCGACGCCGTGTCGCTGGCGAGCGGATCATACGGCACGATCCACGGACCGAAGACCGCGGCGAACAGGATCACGACCAGGAGGCCGAAGGCGAAGCCCGTGACCTTGTTCTCGGCCAGCACATAGCGCGTGTGCCCGATCAGGGCTGACAGTCCCGACATTCGCGAGGGAACGGTGGCAGGCTCAATGGTCGGCGCGACGGTGCTCATCCTTCCAGCCTCACACGGGGATCGATGACGCCATAGAGAATGTCGATGACGAGGTTCAGGACGACGTACATCACAGCCATCGTCAGCACGAAGCCCTGCACCGGCGCGAAGTCGGAGGCAATCAGCGCCTCGACCGCGTAGGAGCCGATGCCGGGCCAGGCAAACACCTTCTCCACCAGCACATTGGCGCCGAGCAGGAAGGAGAACACCATCGACAGCGTCGTGATGACCGGCAGCATGGCGTTGCGGAACGCATAGGTCACGGTGACCGTCGCGGGCGACAGGCCCGAGGCGCGCGCCGTGCGCACGAATTCCGACGACAGCACCGACAGCATCGAGGCGCGCGTCATGCGCGCGATCGGCGCCAGCGAGAAGATCGCGAGCGTGGCGGCGGGCAGGATCAGCTGACTCAGCGCCGAGCGAAACGCCTCACCGTCACGCGCGATCAGCGTATCGATGAGGTAGAAGCCGGTCACGGGGTCCGGCGCGCTATAAAACACGTCGAGCCGGCCGAGCGGCGCCGGTGACCAGCCGAGCCGGAAATAGAACACGTACACCAGCACCAGCCCGGTGAAGAACACCGGCAGCGAAACGCCCGCTGTCGTGACGACGCGGCAGGTATGGTCGATCCACGACCCCGGCCGCGTCGCCGCGAGCACGCCGAGCGGCAGCGCGATCGCGACCGAAACCAACAGGCCGAGCAAGGTCAGCTCGGCCGAGGCCGGCAGGCGGTTGCGGATCTCGCCGGCGACCGGCTGCCCTGTGGTCAGCGAACTCCCTAGATCGCCATGGGCGAGATCGACGGTGTAGCGGAAGAACTGCTCGACCAGCGGCTTGTCGAAGCCGAGCTTCTTACGGATCTGCTCGACGGCCTCTTTGGTCGCCGCAGGGCCGGCGAAATACGCCGCGGGATCGCCGGGCAGCGCACGCGTGAGCAGGAAGGTGACGATCACGACGCCGATCAGGGAGGGAATCGCGAAGGCGAGGCGCTTGGCGATAAGGCTCAGCATGGGCAGCCCCCCGCCCGAATTGGCCCAGATCCCACAGCACGGCGCAGTCTGCTCCCTCCCCCCTTGTGGAGGAGGGTTGGGGAGGGGGGTAAGCCGCGGCGACAGTGGGTGCGGCTACCCCCCTCCCTGCCCCTCCCCCACAAGGGGGGAGGGAATGAGAGAGCTGGGCTCACACCACCGAGGTCACCCACGTCCTCACCCCTTCACCAGAGCCCGATAGTCGAGCCTGCGGTGGAACCAGTACTGATAGCCGGAGATGTTCTTCTGCATCGCGACGTTGACGAACGGCTGATATAGCGGAATGCGCGGCACCTCGGCGAAGGCGAGATCGACGAAGCCCTTCACGTCGGCATCGTACGTGGCCTTGTCCCCAGTCGCGGCGGCGTCGCGCGCGCCGTTGATGAGCTTGTCCATCTCGGGCGACTTGTAGCTCATCGTGTTGAACACGGAATTGTTGCCGTGATAGCACCAGTAGAAAAAGTACTCGGGGTAATCGAGCCAACCCGAGAAGATGTTGGTGAAGAGCGGCATCTCCTTCTTGTTCAGCTCGGTGCGCCAGTTGGCGCCGGGCACCTTGTTGATCGTGGTCTTGATGCCGAGCTGGGCGAGGCTCTCCTGCACGAGCACGCATAGCGGCTCGTTGACCTGCGCGAAATTGAGGTCGAACGAGATCGTGGTCTCGAAGCCGTTGGGGTAGCCGGCTTCGGCCAGCAGCGCCTTGGCCTTCTCCATGTCGGTGAGATACTTCGTCGGCTGCGGCCACGCCACCTCGGTCGCCTTGTCGGACGGCGCACCGAACATCGGATTGGCAAGGCCGAACATCACGGCGTCGATGATCTTCTGATAGGGCATCGCATAGGCGAGCGCCTGCCGAACCTTGGGATTGTCGAACGGCGGCTTGGTCACGTTCATGCCGATATACTGGATGCCGTTGGAGATCGGCAGCGAGATCACGGTGTGCTTGCCGTTCGACTTCATCTCCTGGAAGTCCTTGTTCGGCAGCTCATAGGAGATGTCGGCGTCACCACGCTCGAGCAGCGCGCGGCGGTTGCCGGCCTGCGGCACCATGCGCCAGATCACGCGCTTGATCTTCGGCAGCGGACCGCACACCCAGTCATCGTTGCGTTCCATGATCACTTCGGTACCGGCGGTCCACTTCGTCACCTTGTAGGCGCCGGAGCCTGCTGTCTGCTGCTTGGTATATTCGAGCCCCCACGGGTCTTTGTCGGTCGCGTTCTTCTTCACGAGCTCCGAGTTGACCACGCAGGGTACGATGACGGCGAGATCGGGGATCGTCAGCCGGTCCTTCTTCAGGAAGTCGACGCGCACGGTGTGGTCATCGACGATGACGAACTGCTCGGTCTTGGTCAGCGAGCCGGCGCTCATCTGGAAGGTCGGGAAGCCGCCGACGCTGACGGCGCGGTCGAGCGACCACTTCACGTCCTTGGCCGTGACCGGCGTGCCGTCGTGGAATTTGGCGTTCTTGCGCAGCTTGAAGGTCGCCGACATGTCGCCGATGGTCATGTCCTCGGCGAGCTCGGGCTTGAACTTGTCGCGGTCATAGTACGGCACCCCGCCGGGGCCGCTCTTCATCTCGTGGCTGATCAGGCGATCATAGCAGTTCCAGGACACCTCGTAGCCCGGCACGTTGGTGCCGACGCCGTGGATGTCGAGGTTGTTGGGACCGCCTTCGGACACGATCAGCAGCGTCTCGGACCGCGCATCGGCCTTGGCGGAAGACATGATGGCCGGCGCCATTGGCAGCGCGGCCCCCGCAGCCAGACCGGACACGGATTTCAGAAAATCGCGACGCTTCATCAAATGCTCCCGAGAATAACGACTGTCGGGAACAGTGATCGCAAGCTTCGTGCCAAGCCCGGCCGAAAGCTAAGCTATTGAAATATCGACGCGCCTTCACCGAGTGGCACAGCTCGATGCCCCCTATTGCATACAAAGCTGCATATTTGCTGCATTTATAATCACATCAAATAGCCTGCGACAGATTTACGCAACGCCTGTTGGACCGCCGCCCCGGTTGGGGATCACTCCGGCCAGATCAGCGCCTGCAGCTCGTCGAAGTCGCGGACCTTGGCCGGCCAATCCGGAATGCAGATGTGGCGGAGCGGATCGCTCGCCTGGTGCAGTAGCATCAAGGCGAGCAGCCGTCGCTTCAGCTGCCAGTTGATGTCCTCCAGGGCAAATCCGTAACCATCGAACAAGGCACGCACGCGCCCGGGCTGACCCGCTGCCATGAACGCACTCGGCCCGAGCAGATCATATTCGCCAAGACCAGTCATGACGTCGCCGAAGTCGAACAGCCCGCTCAGCTGCCAGCTATCACCGCTGCGCGTGACGAGGAAATTCTCCGGAATGTATTCACCGGTCAGGATGACCGGCGGCGGATCCTTCGGCAGCAGTGCTGCGGCCTCGCGCAGGAGATCGTCCAGCCCGGCGAGCAGCGTCGGCGGCAAGCCGAGCCTCTGATGGCGTGCATGACATCCGGCCATCTGCATCCTCAAAAAATCCGACCAGCGCGGACCGAGCGCGAGCAGCTCGCCAGGCGGAACCCGCTGCACGGCGGCGATCAGACGACCGACCTGCCTGAGCAAGAGCTGCTTGTCCTGCTCCGGTAGTTGCCGCCAGACATCCGAAGCAGGAATGCCGCCGAGCCTGGTCATGATCAGATAGCACCAGCCGTCGCGCTCCCCCTCGTGTCGCAGGTCGGGGGTACGGACGTCACCGACACCACCGGCGAGCACGCGCAAGGCCGCCCGCTCGGACTGAAACTTGCCGCGATGAAACGGCGGGAGGATTTTCAGGATCAGTCCGTCGTTCAGCGCGAGAACCAGATTGGTGCCCGCCGCGAACGGCACCAGCCGCGCGTCGTCGTAGCCATGGTCGCGCGCAATATCGCGTGCAGCCGGCAGCCAGCGCGTCGCGTCGGCACGGAGGCGCCGGAGCTGCGCGCCATCGGCCACCGGCGGCAAAGCCATTTTCAGCGATCCGGGCTCGCGCGCTCGAACTGGCGCAGCAGACGGTTGCCGCGGTCGACGGCTGCATCGATCGCCGCCTGCGCCGGCTTGCGGCCGCTGAAGGCCTGCTCCATCTCGTCCTCGATGGCATCACGGATCAGCACGAACGAGCCCAGCCGCAGGCCGCGCGAATTTTCCGTGGGAGGATTGAGCGTCACCTGCTCGATCGAGATCGCTGCTCCCGGATTGCGGTCGTAGAAGCCCTGCGCGCGCGTCAGATCGAATGCCGCCTGCGTAATCGGCAGATAGCCCGTATTCTGGTGCCAGGCGGCCTGAACGTCGGGCCGCGACAGATACGCGAAGAACCTGGCGACGCCCTTGTACTCGGCCGCGGGACGGTCACGCAGCACCCACAGCGTCGCGCCGCCGATGATCGAATTCTGTGGCGCGCCCGCAACGTCAGGCCAGTACGGCATCATGCCGTAGCCGACCTCGAACTTCGAATTCGCCTTGATGTCGGCGCGCGTCGCCGAGGAGCCGATGAAGATGCCGCACTCGCCCTTCTGGAAACGCGGCTCGGCTGCCTGGCCGCGGCCGCCATAGTCGAAGACCTTGCCCTTCTGCCATTCCGCGAGCTGGGCGATGTGCCGCGTGACCTGCGGATTGTTGAACGTCAGCACGGCGTCCAGTCCGGCAAAGCCGTTGGCGCGGGTGGCGATCGGCAGATTGTGGAAGGCCGAGAAATTCTCCACGTTGATCCAGGCCGGCCACGACGTCGTGAAGCCGCAGGCGACGCCGTTGTCGCGCAGCCGCCGGGCAGCCTTGCCGAGCTCGGGCCAGGTCTTCGGCGCCGCGCCCGGATCCAGTCCGGCCGCGCGAAACTGATCCTTGTTGTAGTAGAGGATCGGCGTGGAGGCGTTGAACGGAAACGACAGCATGTTGCCGTCGGCGTCGGCATAGGTGCCGGCGATCGCGGGCAGATAGGCCGACGGCGAAAAGCTCTCCTGCTCGTCGCGCATCAACTCGTAGACGGGGTAGATCGCGCCCTTCGCCGCCGTCATCGTCGCGGTCGCGATCTCGTTGACCTGCACGATGGCCGGCTGGCTGCGCGAGCGGAACGCGAAGATGGCCGCCGTCACGGTCTCGGTATAGCTGCCCTTGTAGCTCGGCACGATGCGATAGTCGGACTGCGACGCATTGAAGTCGGCGGCCAGTCTGTCGACCTGCCTGCCGAGCTCTCCCGACATCGCATGCCACCACATGATCTCGGTCGCGGCCTGGGCCGTGCTTGCGCAAACAACCGTCCAGAGCAGGATGGCAGACGAAACAGAACGCAAGAGGACCGTCAACGGGAGCCAACTCCAATTCGATGAATGAATCTGCCCGGGCTGAGATCGCAATCGGACCAAAAATGGGGCCGAACAACCCAAGGCTGCAACAGACTATCAACAAACCATTGACGCGTATCGCTTTGACGTCAGAATGGCCTTATAGCACCTGTTCGGGAGTGCATTGAACCTTTTCATGTCCGGGCCGACCTCATCATCAGGGGGAAGAGTGTTGCCTGTGTACCGCGCCCATCTTTCGTCGATCTCGAGAGTGGACGTCACGCCGGTGCTGATGCGCGCTGAGGCGGGCGCGCGGTACCGCTCGTCCCTTTCATGCTCGGCGTCGCGACTGGCTGCGCCGCAGCATACAAGCGCGGCAGAGCGCGGCAGAGCGGACGCAGGCAGGCTCCGCACGACCGGCCCGAGGTAGCGATCGTGGCGCGATCCGAGCAGCGGAAATCCGTCGCGCGGCCGCTCAGTCTGGCGGTCCTGGGGCGGGCACGGATCGTTCGCGCGCTGCGGGCGGTTCCGATCCGCTGGCGCATCCTCTCGATCGCCGCGCTCAACTCGGCTGTCGTGATCGTGCTGGCGGCGCTGATCTGGAACGGCGCGACGGTGCTGGGCACGGCTTGGGACGACGTTCGCCAGGTCCGCGAATCCGACAAGGTGCTGGCCCTGCTCGAAAGCGAGACGAGCCGGCTGCAGAACCTCATTCATCGCTACATCAATCAGCCGAGCCCGGAGCTGTTCGCCGAGATCCTGCTGCTGCGCGAGGCCGTGCTCGGGACGCTCACGACGCGCGCCTCGACCGACCCGATGCTGTCGGGGTCGGTCGAGGAGCTGGAGCGCGTCACCGTGCGTTTCCTGGACGGCTTCGGCGAGCTGCGCAGTCTGCAGGCGACGATCTCCAAGACCTATGAGGAAGAGGTTCTCGGCCCCGCCCGCGACATCGCCGGGCTCTATTCGGTGATCGAAGGCGCGACCGGCCATCGCGACGCGCAGATCTGGCCCTCGCTCGGCAAGTCGCGCGAGGCCTTCACCGCGATGCTGGTCGCGGCCAATTCCTACTATCTGTCGCTCGCGCCCGCCTCCGCCGACGACGCGCGCCGCAACACGGAGACGATCGAGAAGACCATCCCGGTGATGTCGAGTCTTGCGGACAATGATCTGCAGCGGCTGGCGCTGCAGCGACTGTCGGCCCGGACCGCGGCGCTGCGCGCAGGATTCTCCAAGCTCACCGATCAGCTCACCAACCGCACCGAACTGCTGCGCAATACCATCGATGCGAGCCAGGCCGAAACCATCGGCGCCATCGACGGCCTGTCGGTCAAGATGCGCCAGCACGAGCAGAAGGCGCAGGCGACCTTCGACCGGACGTTGAAGGACATCTCCCGTCGCGTCCTCTCGATCGCCGTGATCTTCCTGGGGGTCATCCTGTCCGCCGGGGTGCTGATCGCCTTGTCGATCCGGCTGCCGTTGCAGCAGATCATGGCCTCGATGCGCGCGATCATGCTGGGCGACTACGACCGCGAGGTCCAGGGCACCGAGGCGCGCGACGAGGTCGGCGCGATGGCCCGCGCCGTCGAGACCTTCCGCGAGAACGCAATCGCCAAGCGCAAGACCGAGGACGAGCTCCGCGCCGCGAAGGAAAAGGCCGAGAGCGCGCTGCTCGAACTCAACGCCGCGCAGCGCAACCTGATCGATGCCGAGCGGCTGGCGGCGCTGGGCGGGCTCGTCGCCGGCGTCGCACATGAGGTGAACAACCCGATCGGCATCAGCCTGACGGTGGCCTCCAGCTTCGCGCGCCGGGTCGAGATGTTCGAGGCCGCACTGCGGTCGCCCGAAGGCGGCCTGCGCCGGTCGCAGCTGGAGGAGTTCGTGCGCTCCTCGCGCGATGCATCCGAGCAGCTGGTCGCCAATCTGCAGCGCGCCGGCGAGCTGATCCAATCGTTCAAGCAGGTCGCGGTCGACCGCTCCCATGCGGAGCGACGGACCTTCGTCCTGAGCGAGGCGACGGATCAGATCATCACCAGCCTCAAGCCGGTGCTCAAGCGCGCGCCGATCACGCTTGCGGTCGACGTCCCCGAGGGACTTTTCATCGATGGCTATCCCGGGTTCTACGGTCAGATCCTCACCAACCTGTTCCTCAACGCCGTCAATCATGCCTTTGTCGACGGGCGCGCGGGCACCATCTCGATTACGGCGCGGCCGCGCGGCGCGGATGACATCGAGATCATTTTCGCCGATAACGGGGCCGGCATGACCCCCGACGTCCAGCGTCAGGCCTTCGATCCGTTCTTCACGACACGCCGCAACGAAGGGGGAACGGGGCTCGGGCTGCATATCGTCTACAATCTGGTGACGCAGCAGCTCGGCGGCCGCATGATGCTGGAATCCCGCGAGGGACAAGGCACCACCTTTCGGATTATCATGCCGCGGGTCGCCAAGGGCGGCGCCGAGACAGCAATGGGCGACGGAACGACGCAATGGCCGAACAGGACGATGTCCTCCAACTGATCGAGGATGCCGGTTTCGACGAGGATGACGGTTCGGCCCGGAAATGGAAGATTGCCGTCATCGACGACGACCATGCCGTGCACGAGGGCACCCGCTTTGCGCTGTCGGATTACAGCCTGAACGGCCAGGGGCTCGAAATCCTGTCCGCCTATTCGGCGGCCGAAGGCCGCGCGCTGATGCGGGAGCACACCGACATCGCGGCCGTGCTGCTCGACGTCATCATGGAGACCGACGTCGCCGGGCTCGAGCTCGTCGAATACATCCGCAACGAGATCAAGAACGAGACCGTCCGCATCATCCTCCGCACCGGACAGCCGGGTCAGGCGCCGGAGCGGCGCGTCATCGTCCAGTACGACATCAACGACTACAAGGCCAAGACCGAGCTCACCGCCGACAAGCTGTTCACCTCGCTGACGGCGGCGCTGCGCAGCTACCAGCAGCTCGAGCGCATGGTGCAGACCCGGCGCGGCCTCGAGATCATCATCGACGCCGCCTCGACGCTGTACGACTTCAAGTCGATGCAGCGGCTGGCCGAGGGCGTGCTGACCCAGATCGCTTCGCTGCTGAACGTGGATTGCGCAGGCATCCTGGTGCTGCGCGACGACGGCAGCCAGACAGACGATTTTTCGGTGCTGGCCGGCTCCGGCTGCTACAGCCGCTTCTCCGGCGCCGTCACCTCGCGCTCGCTCGATCCGGATCTGCGCGACATGGTGGAGGCCGCCTTCAGGCAGCGCAGCAACGAATTCGCCGACCATCGCACCGTGCTCTATGTCCGCACCGGCTCGGGGCGCGAGGTCGTGGTGCTGCTGCAGGCGGAGCGGCCGCTGTCCGAGACCGATCGCTCGCTGGTCGAGATCTTCTCCAGCCGGCTGTCGATCGCCTTCGACAACGTGATCCTCTATCAGCAGCTGCATGAGGCCAACACCCAGCTCGAGGACCGCGTCGCCCAGCGCACCCGCGCGCTGATGCAGGCCAACCGGCGGCTGTCGGCGCAATGGCTGCGGCTGCAGCGCGCCAACGGCTTCAAGAACGAGATTTTGGGCACCGTCGCCCACGACCTGAAAAATCCGCTGGGCGTCATCCTCGGCCGCACGGAGATGCTGACCGAGCTGATCGCGACCGGCGCCTCCGCCGACGGCATCACCAGCCAGGTCGGACATATCCGAGATGCCGCCAAGCGGCTGACCTCGATGGTCGACCACCTGATCTCGGATGCGATGGCTGACGCCTTCGACATCACCATCCGCCGTGAGCCGGTCGACATCGCAGCCCTGGTCCACGAGGTGGTCGAAGCCAACCAGCCGCTCGCGCTCAACAAGCAGCAGGTCATTGCCGTGTCGGCGCCGCCGCATCTGTCGACCATGTGCGACATCGACCGGATCCGCGAGGCGATCGACAACCTCCTGAGCAACGCGATCAAGTACAGCCCGATCGGCGGCAGGATCACCGTGAATGCCGCCGATGACGGCGACAACACCATCATCGGCGTCACCGACCAGGGCGCCGGGCTGTCGCCGGAGGATCTCGGCCGCCTGTTCGGCCGGTTCCAGCGGCTGTCGGCCAAGCCGACCGCCGGCGAGAGCTCGACCGGGCTCGGCCTGTCGATTGTCAAACGCATCGTCGACATGCATGGTGGCGAGGTGACGGCCAGGAGCGATGGGCCGGGATCCGGATCGACCTTCACGATCACACTGCCGGCGGCCGAATTGTCATGAGTCAGAGCCAGCACATCATCATCGTCGACGACGAGGCCCCTGCCCGCGAAATGGTGGGTGATTACCTCAAGATGCACGGCTTCGCGGTGACGCTGTGCGACGGCGGCAAGAGCCTGCGCAGCGCCATCGAGACCGGCCCGGCAGATCTCGTCGTGCTCGACCTCAACATGCCCGAAGAGGACGGCCTGTCGATCATCCGCGATCTCAAGGGCCGCACCAATATCCCGGTGATCATGCTGACCGCCACCGCCAGCCCGATCGACCGGGTGGTAGGGCTCGAGCTCGGGGCCGACGATTACGTCGCGAAACCGTGCGAATTGCGCGAATTGATGGCCCGGATCCGCTCCGTGCTGCGCCGCAGTGGGCCGGCCAAGACTGCGGCGGCCACTACGGACTCCGCTCCCGCCCAGGCGAAGGACCCGCAATTGGTGCGGTTCGGCACCAAATGGCTCGATCTCGATGCCCAGGCGCTGCGGGATGACGAGGGCAACGAGCACCCGCTGACGGCGTCCGAATTCGGCCTGCTCAAAGTGTTCGCTGCCAACCCGAAGCGGGTGCTGTCGCGCGAACGGCTGCTCGAGCTGGCGAATGCACGCGATGCCGAGGCATTCGACCGCGCCGTGGACCTGCGAATCATGCGGATCCGCCGCAAGATCGAGCCGGATCCGACCAAGCCGGCGGTGATCCGGACCATCCGCGGCGGCGGCTACCTGTTCTCGCCGGCGGGCGAGAAGGCCTGAGGACGGCCGGTCGGCGGCGGCGGAAGCGGCCTCTGCACCCACATTCCGTTCCGCATCTTGGAATTGGGCACAATTCCGCCACGAGTGTTTCGCGATGTGCGCCGCGACGAAACATTTCCGCAGGCGCACGAAACCATTTTCCTGTTTTCGTGCAGACGTCCCGAAACGGGCGCTCCTTAACAATCCCTCCCGTCGAAACGCCGCAAGGGGGCGGCGGAACGGGAGAGTGCCATGCAGAACGTCGTTGCCATCAATTCCGCAGCCAGCCAGGGCATCATCGCAGCCCAGGCGACCACGGACGGCATGCTCCTGGAGAGCATTGCCGATGGCGATCGCACCGCGATGCACACGCTTTATGCGCGCCACAATGTGCGGGTCTATCGCTTCATCCTGCGCATCGTCCGCGACACCACGATCGCCGAGGACCTCGTCAGCCAGGTGTTCCTGGACGTCTGGCGCACCGCCAGGCAGTTCGAGGGCCGCTCGCAGGTCTCGACCTGGCTGCTGTCGATCGCCCGCTTCAAGGCGTTGACCGCGCTGCGCCAGCGCCGCTTCGAGGACATCGACCAGGACGAGGTGCGCGAGATCGCCGACGACTCCGACACGCCGGAGACCTCGCTCGAGCGCTCCACCACCAGCGCCATCCTGCGCGCCTGCGTCGCCAAGCTGTCGCCGGCCCATCGCGAGATCATCACCCTGATCTACTACCACGAGAAGTCGGTGGAGGAGGTCGGGCAGATCATCGGCATTCCGCAGAGCACGGTGAAGACGCGCATGTTCTATGCCCGCAAGCACCTCGCCGAGCTCCTGCGCTGTGCCGGCGTCCACAGCCTCGCCGCCTGACCAAGGTTCATTCTCGTCGGGGCTGATGTCCCGACGGGTTCCAAAGACGACGCACGAAAATCGCCGAACGAAACAATTGAAACAATCGGCGAAATCACCTGGAAAATTTCGGCCGCTAGAACGTTATCCATCGACCGAGCCTCAGTCCCCCAGCTGATCTCGGTTTCGAGCGAGCAAATTCAAGGATAACCTCCACCTCCCAAGGTTGCTCCGAAGACCCGGCGGATGCCCCCGCCGGGTCTTCGTCATTTATGGTCCTGCAGCGCCGCCTTGGGCGATTTGACCATTTGATATCGCGCGGCGCCGGTGCAATCTTCCGTCATGGGGCGATGCTACAAACCCCGTGGCAATGACGGACGGTGCTGATGTTCGGTTTGGATGCGGTTGAGCTGGCGCGCGCGCAGTTCGCCTTCACGGTCACCTTCCACATCATCTTCCCCGCCTTCTCGATCGGGCTCGCGTCCTACCTCGCCGTGCTCGAGGCGCTGTGGCTGTGGACCGGCCGCGAC
>NZ_JAUHJF010000026.1:0-68559 GCF_032380995.1 Bradyrhizobium sp. SZCCHNR2028
CAACACAGCAGTGATCGAATAGTGTCAGGGATCAGCCCGGTCCAAAATGTCAGGGATCAACCCGGTCGGTCAGGGCGAGACTCAAAGTGACGAGCGCAGACCTCTCGCCATCAGCGGCAATCATGACCGCCGGCGGCTGTCAGCTGCCGGTCCGAGTAAACCAACAAATTCCGCATCCGTGGCCCCCCCACCCCCAACCCCTCCCCGCAAGGGGGAGGGGAGCGGACCGCCGTTGTGGGAAGAGGACGCGCCAAAACCACCCACCCGCGTCGCTTTACCGGTTCTTAGCCATCCCCCCTTACCTTGCGCCCGCGGCGCCGGTTGCGCGCCTCGCGTGAACGGAGGTTGCGATGGCAGAGCGGATGAAGGGCGAACGCGTCGTCTTCGAGCGCGGCATCCCGGCTTTCATGATGGGCATCGACGGCACCTGGCGGCGCAACTGCACCATCGAGGACGTCTCGGAGACCGGGGCGAAGCTGACGGTCGAGGGCTCGGTCGAAGGCCTGCACCTGAAGGAGTTCTTCCTGCTGTTGTCGTCGACCGGCTTGGCCTACCGGCGCTGCGAGCTGGCCTGGGTCAATGGCGACCAGATCGGCGTCACCTTCCTGAAGCAGGGCAAGAAGAAGACCAACAAGCGCGCCACAGCGGAGGCCTGACGGCGTACCGGGAGACACCTGCGGCATCCTGCATCGGGACGACGGCGCCGCCGTCGCACATTCGTCATCGCGCCGGGCTATCGCAACCGACCGAGACGATAGATGTTTTTGCGTGGTATGATTCGTGCGTACCACCTTTGATCGAGATTGCCTGAGATGCCCGTCAAGCCGCACAAAGCCATGGTCCTCGCCGCAGGTCTCGGATTGCGCATGCGCCCACTGACGGAGACGATGCCCAAACCGCTGGTGCGCGTCGCCGGCCGCCCGCTGCTCGACCATGTGCTCGACCGCCTCGCCGAAGCCGGGGTCACCGAAGCCGTCGTCAATGTCCACTATCTCGCCGACCAGATCATCGCGCACACGGCCGCGCGCAGCACGCCCCGCGTGATCATCTCCGACGAGCGCGACCAGGTGCTCGGCACCGGCGGCGGCGTCGTCAAGGCACTGCCGCTGCTCGGCCACGAGCCGTTCTTCCACGTCAACTCCGACACGATGTGGATCGAGGGCGTGCGCCAGAACCTCTCGCGTCTCGCCGACGCGTTCGATCCCGAACGCATGGACATCATGCTGCTGATGGCGCCGACCGCGACCTCGATCGGCTACGCGGGTCAAGGGGACTACGCGATGCTCGCCGACGGTACCTTGCGCAAGCGCCGGGAGCATCAGGTGGTGCCGTTCGTCTATGCGGGAGCGGCCATCATCTCGCCCGCGATCTTCGATGGCGCGCCGTCGGGCGAGTTCTCGCTGACGAAGATGTTCGACAAGGCGAACGAGCAGGACCGCCTGTTCGGCCTCCGCCTCGAAGGCGTGTGGATGCATGTCGGCACGCCGGCCGCGGTGACGGAAGCGGAAGAGGCTCTGATGGAGAGTGCGGCGTAGCGGACTGCCCGACGGGCGAATCAAGTCGGCGCATTGCGCGATTTGCTCCGCCTCGTCGGCGCCGACCCTGCGCTGGCATCGCTCAAATTATCTGCGTCGAGAAACTATTTTCGTCCGCACATTCAACCCGATCCCGCTCGTCGCATTCGACGCGCACAAAATTCTTCTTTCGCTTTTACAGAATTCGTGTTCTCTCATGCGCATCCCGCCTCGTTGCGAGGGGCGTATCGCGGTCGTCACGAACGTTGAGCGCGGGATGCGATGGCCTGTCAGAACCGCAGCGCGCTCATGCGCGCCGACGAACGGTTTTGGCAGGACGGCGAAATCGTAAGGTCCCGGCATCCCGATGCTGATGCCAAGCTCGCGCCGCTGCTGACGCCGCGCGCGGGCGACGGTGGCTACAAGCCGGCACACCGAGGAGAGGACGTATAAGCCGTCAACCCATCGCGCAGGGAAGGCCGGGTCGTTCCGGCTGAACCTGTGGTTCCTGCCCCGTGCACTCTTTCACGCACGGGGGCCACGGGCCTCAGCCGAGGCCCGGCCTTCCCTGCGCCCTTGCTTCGGATGAGGGCGAACGATTTGCATCACTCGGGCGCGACGGCGTCGCGGGAATGAGGACGCATGAGGCGCGGTCGGTGGCCTGCCTAAGATGGCGAATCGGGCGAAACTGCTTCCTCATATTCAGTGTCGTCCCAGCCAAGCCCTGGCATCGCGCAGCGAGGCCAGGGCGCAGAGCCGGGACCCATATCCACAGGGGGGCGTGTTGCGTAGGCTAGCCATGACCATCGCGCCACAAACATCAGCCTGGGGCTATGGGTCCCGGCTCGGCGCCTCTGACAGCGCTGACGCGCTGTCAGAGGCTTGCCCGGGACGACGGCGAATATGCGGAGGTCGCGTACTCACCTCACTTCATCCGAGTGGCGAACGTCATCCCGGACCGCCGCTTCACGCCGCGAACTGCCCCACCCGCAAGTTCTAGGCAGCCGAGCGCAGCCGCACCTATCAACACCCATCCACACCCCCGATATGACCTGCGGCCGATCGCTCCCTATATAGACGCCTCGAGCAACCCGAATCGCAGGCCATGCGCGTCTTCACCGTTCCCATCTCGGCACCGTTCCTGCGCAGCGTGATCGCCGCGCTGGTCGATGGCCGGCTGGTCGACGGCTTCGAGGCGCGCAGCGATCCCGCCCGGCTCGCGACCGCGACGCTGTATCTGCCGACACGGCGCTCCCTGCGGGTGGCGCGCGAGATGTTCCTCGACGAGCTGAAGACCGATGCCGCGGTGCTGCCGCGGCTCGTCGCGCTCGGCGACATCGACGAGGACGAGCTCGCCTTCGCGGAGGATCGCGACGCGTTCCTCGGGCCGGCGCCGCTGGAGATTCCGGAACGGCTCGACGACCTGCAGCGCCGGCTCACCTTGGCGCGGCTGGTCGCGGCCTGGGCCAAGACGCCGGTGTCGGCGCCGCTGGTGATCGGCGGCCCGGCCTCGACGCTGGCCCTGGCCGGCGACCTGGCGCGGCTGATCGACGACATGGTGACGCGCGGCGTGTCCTGGGATGCGCTCGACGCGCTGGTGCCGGATCAGCTCGACAAATACTGGCAGTATTCGCTCGAGTTCCTGCGCATCGCGCGGACCGCGTGGCCGGCCTATCTGCAGGAGATCGAGCGCATCGAGCCGGCGGCGCGGCGCGATCTGCTGATCGCGGCCGAAGCGGCGCGGCTGTCGGCGCAACCCGATGGTCCCGTCATTGCCGCAGGCTCCACCGGCTCGATGCCGGCCACGGCAAAGTTCCTGCTGGCGGTGGCGAAGCTGCCGCATGGTGCTGTCGTGCTGCCGGGGCTCGACACCGATCTGGACGAAACCGCGTGGAGTTCGATCGGCGGCAGCAAAGATCGCGGCGGCCGCGTGCTGACGCCACCCGCCGTCAACCATCCACAATATGCGATGCACCTGCTGCTCAAACGCTTCGGCCTGGAGCGGCGCGACGTGGTCCGTCTCGCCCCAACCGGCCGCGGTGGCCGCGAGGTGCTGATCTCCGAAGCGATGCGGCCGTCGGAAGCGACGGCGATGTGGCACGAGCGGCTGCGCCAGTTCGACATCGCCGCCAACATCGCCGAAGCAATGGACAATCTCGCTGTCGTCGCGGCCCCCAATCCGGAGATGGAGGCGCTGGCGATTGCGATCGCGATGCGCGAGGCGCGCCATCTCGGCAAATCGGCCGCGCTGGTGACGCCGGACCGCGCGCTGGCGCGCCGGGTGATGGCGGCGCTGACGCGCTGGCACCTGACGTTTGACGATTCCGGTGGTGACGCGCTGCTGGAGACGCCGGCCGGCATCTTCGCCCGCCTCGCGGCGGAAGCTGCAGCGCGCGGGCTGGAGCCGCCGACCTTGCTGGCTCTGCTCAAGCATCCGCTGTGCCGGCTCGGCCGCGCCGCGAATGGCTGGAAGAGTGCCATCGAGACGCTGGAGCTCGCCATGCTCCGCGGCACGCGGCCACAAGCCGGAAGCAGCGGGCTTGCGCGCGACTTCGCGCGCTTCCGCGACGAGCACACCAAGCTGCACCAGGGCGAAGCATCATCGCTGCACAAGGCCGAGCCGCGCGCGCGTCTCAGTCCCGAGCAGCTCGACCGCGCCGGCGCGCTGATTGCGCAATTGCAGACGGCCTTGGCGCCGCTCGAAAACCTCGCCTCGCCGCGCCCGCAGGATTTCGCCGAGCTCGCCGCGCGGCATCGCGAGGTGCTGATCGCGCTGTCGACCGACGATGTCGGTCTCAGCACCGCCTTCACCGATCGCGACGGCGCCGCGCTGGCGCGCTGCTTCGACGACCTGCTCGCGTCCGGCGAGCGCTGCGGCCTGATGGCGCCGCTGTCGGACTATCCGGATCTGTTCCATACCGCCTTCTCCGATCGCGCGGTGCGCCGCCCCGAGCGCCACGGTGCGCAATTGCAGATCTATGGTCCGCTCGAAGCGCGGTTGATGCAGGCCGATCGCATGATCATCGGCGGCTTGATCGAGGGCGTGTGGCCACCGGCGCCGCGCATCGATCCCTGGCTCAGCCGCCCGATGCGGCATCAGCTCGGCCTCGATCTGCCCGAGCGCCGCATCGGCCTGTCGGCGCACGACTTCGCCCAACTGCTCGGCGCGCCCGAGGTGATCCTGACGCACGCCGCCAAGTCCGGCGGCGCGCCGGCCGTGGCCTCGCGCTTCCTGCACCGTCTCGAAGCCGTCGCCGGCGCCGAGCGCTGGAAGGCGGCGACCGCGCGCGGCGAGACTTACGTCCGCTATGCCGAGGTGCTCGACCAGCCGGCCGCGGTGAAGCCGGTCGAACAGCCGGCGCCGAAGCCGCCGCTGGCAGCACGGCCGCTGCGCATGTCGGTGACCGCCATCGAGGACTGGCTGCGCGATCCCTACACCATCTTCGCGCGCTACATCCTGCGGCTCGATCCGCTCGATCCTGTCGACATGCCACTGTCGGCGGCCGATCGCGGCTCGGCGATTCACGAAGCGATCGGCGAATTCACGCAGACTTATGCTGATGCCCTGCCGCTGCATCCGGCGCATGCGCTGCGCGTCATCGGCGAGAAACACTTTGCGCCGCTGATGGAGCGGCCCGAGGCGCGGGCATTGTGGTGGCCGCGTTTCCAGCGCATCGCCGGCTGGTTCGCGGCGTGGGAGACCGCGCGGCGCGCGCAGATCGGCGCCATCACCGCGGAGATCCGCGGCGAGATCGGCATTCCCTTGGATCAGGGCCGCACCTTCATCCTGTCGGCGCGCGCCGACCGCATCGAACAGCGTGCCGAGGGCACCTACGCCATTCTCGACTACAAGACTGGCCAGCCGCCGACGGCCAAGCAGGTGCGCATGGGGCTGTCGCCGCAGCTCACACTCGAAGCCGCGATCCTGCGCGAAGGCGGCTTCGAGGGCATCCCGGCCGGCAGCATGATCAGTCAGCTCGTTTATGTCAGGCTGTCCGGCAACAATCCGCCAGGCGAAGAGCGCATCCTCGAGCTGAAGATCAACAAGAGCGACACGCCGCAGCACCCGGACCAGGCCGCGCAGGAGGCGCGCGCCAAGCTCGAAGCACTGATCCGCAGCTTCGAGGATGTCAATCAAGGCTACACCTCGCTGAACCTGTCGATGTGGGCGAACCGCTACGGCAGCTATGACGACCTCGCCCGCATCAAGGAATGGTCGGCGGCCGGCGGACTGGGAGTCGAAGAATGGTGAAGGCACCCCGCCCCATTCCGCAGGCCGTGCGCGACGCGCAGACGCGCGCGTCGAATCCGGCGGCGTCGGCCTTCGTGTCGGCGAATGCCGGCTCGGGCAAGACGCATGTGCTGGTGCAGCGCGTGATCCGACTGCTGCTCGACGGCGTGCCGCCGGAGAAGATCCTCTGCATCACCTTCACCAAGGCCGCCGCCGCCAACATGGCCGAGCGCGTGTTCTCGACGCTCGGCCATTGGGTGACGCTCGACGACGACGCGCTCGACAGCGCGATCCAATCCACCGGCATCCCAAACCCCGACAAGAAGCTGCGGGCGTCGGCGCGAAAGCTGTTCGCCAGCGCGCTGGAGACGCCGGGCGGGCTGAAGGTGCAGACCATTCACGCGCTGTGCACGCGGCTGCTGCAACAGTTCCCGTTCGAAGCCAACGTGCCGGCGCGGTTCTCGGTGCTCGACGAGCGCGACCAGACCGAGATGATGGAGCGCGCCAATCTCAAGGTGCTGCTCGACGCCGCGCGGGCGCCCGACAGCGCGGTCGGCCGTGCGCTGCAGGTGGCGATGGCCAATGCGGCGGACTCGACCTTCAAGGAGGTCGTGCGCGACGCCTGTCTCAGCCGCGATCACTTCATGGCCTGGACCGATGGCGCGGGGCGCGTCGAGGTCGCGGCGCAACAGCTCGGCGAGGTGCTCGGCATCAGCGCCGACGAGACGCTGGAAGCCATCGAGCGCGACATCGTCGACGGCCCCAATCTGCCACTGAGGGATTGGACCGATATCGCCGCGCGGCTCGACGGCGGCGCCAAGACCGACCAGAAGCAGGCGGAGCAACTCCGCGCCGCACTGGCGTTCTCGGGCGCCGATCAGGTCGATGAATATCTTCGCGTATTCCTGACCGAGGACAAGGAGCCGCGGAAGTCCCTGCTCACCAAGAAGTTCGCCGACGCCAATCCCGGCATCGCCGGCCTATTCGAATCGGAGGCGCGCCGGCTCGATCGCCTGATCGAAAAGCGCCGCGCGGCGGTCGTGCGCGACCGCACCGAGGCGCTGCTGCAGATCGCCACCGCGGCGGCTGCGAACTATCGCCGCGAGAAGGAGGAACGCGGCCTGCTCGACTATGACGACCTGATCGACAAGACCCTGGCAATGCTCAACCGAGTCTCCGCCGGCTGGGTGCACTTCAAGCTCGACCGCGGCGTCGATCACGTGCTGATCGACGAGGCGCAGGACACGAGCCCACGGCAATGGGACATTGTCGCCCACATCATCGAAGAGTTCACCGCCGGCGCCGGGGCGCGCGACGGACTCACGCGTACGATCTTCGCGGTGGGCGACGAGAAGCAGTCGATCTTCTCGTTCCAGGGCGCCGACCCGCACGAGTTCGATGCGCGCCGGCGACAGTTGCAGAAGCGCTTCACCGACGCCGGGCTGTTGTTCGACCCGGTGTCCTTCACCTATTCGTTCCGCTCCGGGCCGACGGTGCTGCACGCGGTCGACCACGTGTTCCGCGAGCGCGACGTCTACAGCAGCATTCACTCGCCTGACATCGGCCATCCCATCCACAACGCGCTGACCGATGCCGGACCGAGCATGGTCGAGCTATGGAGCCTGTGCGAGCGCGACGACCGCAAGGAGATCGAGGGCTGGCGTGCGCCGTTCGACGGCGTCTCCGTCACCAGCCCCGAGGTCAAGCTTTCCAGGCGCATCCAGGCCGAGATCAAGCGGCTGATTTCGACGGGCACGATGACCGGCCATGACGGCGCGCGACGGCGGCTGAGCTATGGCGACATGCTGATCCTGGTGCGCCGTCGTGGCAATGCGTTCGACGCGGTGATCCAGGCGCTCAAGCACGCGGGCATCCCCGTGGCGGGCGCCGACCGGCTGAAGCTGACCGAGCACATCGCGATCATCGACCTGATGAACCTCGCCGACGCGCTGCTGCTGCCGCAGGACGATCTGGCGCTGGCGACCGCGCTGAAGAGCCCGTTGTTCGGGCTCGACGACGACGATCTGTTCAAGCTCGCCTGGCAGCGCCGCGGGTCGTTGCGCGAGGCGCTCGCCGCACATGCGGCTGACGACGAGCGGCTGCAGGGCGTGGTGCGCCGGCTCCAGCAATGCGAGCGCCGCGCCGCCGAGGACACGCCGTTCGCCTTCTATGCCTGGCTGCTCGGCGGCGATGGCGGCCGGCGACGCATCCTGGCGCGGCTGGGTCACGAGGCCAATGACGCCCTCGACGAATTCCTCGAGCTCGCGCTGTCCTACGAGCGCAAGGCGCCGGCCTCGCTGCAGGGCTTCGTCGCCTGGCTGCGCGCCGCCGACACCGAGGTGAAGCGCGACATGGAGATCTCGCGCGACGAGATCAGGGTGATGACCGTGCACGGCGCCAAGGGCCTCGAGGCGTCCGTCGTCTTCCTGGTCGACACCACCTCGTCGCCAGCCGATTCGCAGCGGCTGCGACTGATCCACGTGCCGCATGGCGAGCAGGAGATCGTGGTCTGGGCCGGCCGCAAGGCCGACGATCCGCAAGCCGTCGCGGCGGCACGCGTGGCGATGCTCAAAGAGACCGAGGACGAGTATCGCCGGCTGCTCTATGTCGCGATGACCCGCGCCGCAGATCGGCTGGTCATCGGCGGCTGCATGCCGGGCAACATGAACAACGTCCGCGGCGGCAGCTGGTACGACCTGATGGCGCGCGGGCTTGATGCCGCGGAGCTGCAGGTCGAGGTGATCGAAACCGAAGACGGACCGGTCAAGCGCTATGCGCGGGCCGAGGACATCGCGGAAACCGCTGCTGACGAAACGCGGCGCATGGTGGGGACGGCGGTCGAGCTGCCGGCTTGGCTGCGCACGGCGGCGGTGGAGGCGCCCGGCGAGGTCGCCGTGCTCAGGCCGTCCGATCCATCCGCCGACGAGCGGCCGGTGCGCACGGGCGAATCGCTGGCGGCGCGCAGTCTTGCGATGCAGCGCGGCACGCTGGTGCATCGCCTGCTGCAGTCGCTGCCCGACGTGGCGCCGGAGCGGCGGCGCGATGCCGCGCTGCGATATCTGGTTCGCAACGCCGCCGACTGGCCGGACGATGACCGTGCGGGTCTCGCGGACCGCGTGCTCGCCGTCATCGAAGACCCGCGCTTTGCCGCGGTGTTCGCGGCCGGGAGCCGGGCGGAAGTCTCGATCGTGGGCCGCCTCGCACTGGCCGGCCAGCCGCCGGCGCTGGTCTCCGGCCAGATCGACCGACTGGTGGTGACCGAGGCCGAGGTGCTGATCGTCGACTTCAAGACCAACCAGCAGCCGCCCGCGGAGCTGGCCGAGGTGCCCCCAGCCTATGTCCGGCAGCTCGCGCTGTACCGCGCCGTGCTCGGCCAATTGTACCCCGGGCGCGCCGTCCGGGCCGCCCTGCTCTGGACCGAAGCCGCTGAATTCATGGAGCTTCCGGCCTCCGCGCTGGACGCCATGCTGCCATCCCAGCACGTCTGAGTGAGCCCGCTTGACCCGGCATCACGCCATTCCTAATTTGACGCCCACGCAGAAGCGGCGCGTCCGCGCCGCTTCCTCCAACCGAACGAGGTAATCCCATGGCCGTTGGCAAGGTTTCCGACGCCGATTTCGAAAGCGAAGTGCTCAAGGCCGACGGCCCGGTCGTGGTCGACTTCTGGGCCGAGTGGTGCGGCCCGTGCCGCATGATCGCGCCGGCCCTCGACGAGATCTCGAGCGCGATGGGCGACAAGGTCAAGATCGTGAAGTTGAACGTCGACGAGAGCCCGAAGACGGCCTCGAAGTACGGCGTGATGTCGATCCCCACCCTGATGGTGTTCAAGGGCGGCGAGATGGCCTCGCGCCAGGTCGGTGCCGCGCCGAAGGCGAAGCTGCAGCAGTGGATCTCGTCGGCGGTGTGACGCGTCGAGAACCATGATTTTTGTCGAACGGCCGGCGGAATCGCCGGCCGTTTGCGTTGAGGGGTGTGAGTCAGCGTTTTCGGATGTCGCCATGCCCGCCCGCGCCCATCGCTCGCCCTCCCGCAAATCCGGCCTGCTGGCCATGGAGGCGCGCTCGGTGGATGCAATCCCGCGCGGCGAGGACTGGCAGTACGAGCCGAAATGGGACGGCTTCCGTTGCCTGCTGACGCGCGACGGCGCAACGGTGACGATGCGGTCGAAGGCCGGCGAGGACCTCGCGCGCTACTTCCCGGAGATTGTCGCCGCTGCGCGCGAGCTGAAGGCGACCAGCTTCACACTCGACGGCGAGCTGGTGGTGCCACAGGGCAAGAGCTTCGCGTTCGACGCGCTGCTGCAGCGGATTCATCCCGCCGCGAGCCGGGTGAAGAAGCTCTCAATCGAGACGCCGGCGCTGTTCCTGGCCTTCGACCTGCTGGCGACCGCGAAGGACAAGGAGCTGATGACACAGACGCTGCAGGAACGGCGACCGGTGCTGGAAGCGTTCGCGAAGGCGAACTTCGCGGATCATCCGACGTTCCGGCTGTCGCCGGCGACGAGGCGCTTCGCGACCGCGCAAAGCTGGCTGGCGCAGTCCGGCGGCGGCTCGGATGGCGTGATCGCCAAGCGCCTCGACCTGCCCTACCAGGCCGGCAACCGCGAGGGCATGCAGAAGATCAAGCGCTACCGCTCAGCCGACTGCGTGATCGGCGGCTTCCGTTACGCCACCAACAGGGGCGCCAACGGGCGCAAGCTGGTCGGCTCGCTGCTGCTCGGGCTCTACGACGATGACGGCCTGCTGCACCACGTCGGCTTCACCTCCGCGCTCAAGAAGGAGGAGAAGCCCGCGCTGACCGACAAGCTCGAGCCGCTGATCTCGCCGCCCGGCTTCACCGGCAATACGCCGGGCGGGCCGAGCCGATGGTCGACCGAGCGCTCGGCGGAATGGTGTCCGCTGAAGCCGAAGCTGGTGATCGAGGTCTGCTACGACCATTTCTCCGGCGAGCGCTTTCGCCACGGCACCTCGATCCTGCGCTGTCGCCCCGACAAGGCGCCGAAGCAATGCACCTTCGAGCAGCTCAGGCAGAAGGTTGCTGATCCCTTGAAGCTGCTCGCGTGAGGTCAGCGGATCCAGCCGGTCGCGAGCGCAGCGGCAAACTCGCCGTCACCATTGGCGCGCGCGAGCGCGGCCATGGCCTGGTGATCATAGGGCACGTGGCGGAAGGTCACGCTCCAGCCGGCCGACCGCTGCTCCAAGATCGCGTAGCGCGCATCGGGCGTGCCCGCTTCGACGACATGCGGATACGGCACGTCGTAGGAATAGCCGGGACTGCCGACGCTGCCGGGATTGACGATCAGCCGCCCGTCGCGCAGGCGTACCGCGCGGGCCGTGTGCGTATGGCCGCACAGGATCAGCGGCTGCGAGATATCAGCGGCAAGTTTCTCGATCGCATCGAGCGGCGCGCAAGTGATCGCACCGTCCTGAGCGACGCTCTCGAGCCAGTAGACGTTATCGTCGTCGGGCGTCGCGTGACAAAGGAAGGCCTGGTCCCGATAGACGGCGGTTGCCGGGATCGCGCGCAGCCAGTCGAGATGATCAGCTTCGAGCTGGGCGTAGGCGGGTCGCTCCCAAGCCCCCATCTTCTCCGGCGGCCGATCGATCAGCCAGCGGTCATGATTGCCGCGCACATGCATCGCCTCGAGCGGCATCAGCAAGTCCATTGTCTTGCGCGCGTCGAGCGGACCACTGGCCATGTCGCCGAGGTTGACGATATCAGTCACGCCTTGCGCCCGGATGTCGGCCAGCACGGCTTCGAGCGCGAGATGGTTGCCGTGGACGTCTGCGATCGCGGCAAAGCGCATGCGCTATTCCCCTCAGGTCGGCGGCGTGCCGTTGAGGTCGAGCACGTGCCCTGCGAGATAGAGCGACCCCGTGATCAGGATACGCGGCGGGACCTCATAGGCAAGCCGCGCGATGCTGGCGAGCGCGGACGCGACGCCATCGGCGATCTCGACGCGCATGCCGAGCGTGCGCGCCGCGGCGGCCAGATCAGCCGGCGCCATCGCCTTGCTCTCATTGGGTATCGGCACGACGATGATGTGCCGCGTCAGGCCCGCGAAATTGGCGAGGAACGCCGCCGCATCCTTATTGCCCATCATCCCGACGATCACGACGAGCTGCCGCGACACGCGTTCCTCGAGGTCGCCGATCGCCGCCGCAACGACGCGGCCGCCGTCCGCGTTGTGGCCGCCATCGAGCCAGATCTCCGCGCCCTGCGGGGCGATGGCGGTGAGCGCACCGCTCGACAGCCGCTGCATGCGCGCCGGCCATTCAGCGCCGACGATGCCGTCCTCGAACGCCTTGGTGGTGAGCTTGAACTGATCGACCGCGCGCAAGGTCGCGATCGCGAGGCCCGCATTGTCGAACTGATGCCGGCCGAACAGTTTTGGCGCCGGAAGATCAAGAAGACCACGGTCGTCCTGATAGACGAGCCGGTTGCGCTCGACACCGACGTGCCAGCTCTCGCCGGCGGCAAACAACGGCGCGCGCTGGCGCCTGGCCTCACGCTCGATCACGGCCATGGCATCGGGCTCCTGCGCGGCCGAGATCACCGGACAGCCGCGCTTGATGATGGCGGCCTTCTCGGCCGCGATCAGCGCGCGGGTGTCGCCGAGAAATTCCATGTGGTCCATGCCGATCGGGGTCAGCACCGACGCTGCGACCTGCTCGAGCACATTGGTGGAATCGAGCCGGCCACCGAGGCCGACCTCGAGCAGCACGACATCGGCCGGATGCTTCGCGAACAGCACGAACGCCGCGACGGTCTTGACCTCGAAGAAGGTGATCGGCGCGCCCGCATTGACACGCTCGCATTCCAGCAGCGCGGAGATCAGCTCCTCGTCGTCGACGAGGACGCCGCCGCCGACCTTGCCGAGCCGATAGCTCTCGTTGATGCGCACCAGCCAGGGCGAGGTGAAGACGTGGACGCGCAGGCCCGCCGCTTCGAGCATGGCACGGAGATAGGCGACAGTGGAGCCCTTGCCGTTGGTGCCGGCGACGTGGATCACCGGCGGCAGCTTGCGCTCGGGATGACCGAGCTGGCCGAGCAGCCGGTGCATGCGTTCGAGCCCGAGCGAAATCTTGCTCGGATGCAGCACGGACAGCCGCGCGATCAACTCGTCGAGCGAGGGCGGTGACTTGGCGAGATCGTTCACGCGGTCGGCGCGACCGCCGGCGCATCCGCCGCCTCAACGGCCTTCGCGGGCGGCGGCAGCTGCGGCGCGGGCTTGGCGTGTTCGACAGCCGGCGCCTTGGTCAGCAGGCGACACAGCCGCGCCAGGGTCGGGCGCAGGTCATGACGATGCACGACCATGTCGACCATGCCGTGGTCCAGGAGGTATTCAGCGCGCTGGAAACCTTCGGGCAGCTTCTCGCGAATGGTCTGCTCGATCACCCGGGCGCCGGCGAACCCGATCAGCGCGCCGGGCTCGGCGATGTGGACGTCGCCGAGCATCGCGTAGGACGCGGTGACGCCGCCGGTGGTCGGATTGGTCTGCACGACGATGTAGGGCAGCTTGGCCTCGCGCAGCATCTGCACGGCCACGGTCGTGCGCGGCATCTGCATCAAGGACAGGATGCCTTCCTGCATGCGCGCGCCACCGGAGGCCGCGAACACGATGAACGGCGACTTCTTCTCGACCGCGAGCTCGAGGCCACGCACGATCGCTTCGCCCGCGGCCATGCCGAGCGAGCCGCCCATGAAATCGAAATCCTGCACGGCGATGACAACGCCCATGCCTTCGAGCTTGCCGAAGCCGACCTTGACCGCATCGTTCATGCCGGTCCGCGCCCGGGCATCCTTGATGCGATCGGCATAGCGGCGCTCGTCACGGAATTTCAGCGGATCGGGCGTCACCTCGGGCAGGGCGACGTCGAACCAGGTCTCGTTGTCGAACATCGACTTCAGCCGCGCCACCGCGCCCATGCGCATGTGGTAGTTGGAGCCGGGAATGACGAACTGGTTGGCCTCGACGTCCTTGTAGAACACGAGCTGTCCGGAATCCGGGCACTTGATCCAGAGGTTCTCCGGCGTCTCGCGGCGCAGGATGTTGCGGATCTTCGGCCGGACCACGTTGGTAAGCCAGTTCATGTGTCGCTCCGTGTTGCGGTCGCCCGGATATATGGCGGGACGACGGGGTCACGGCAAGACGGCCGCGACGCCCGGTCGAATAGTGGTTGACGGCCTATTCCGCGGCCTGTTGCGCCCTGTGCACGCCCCTTGCCAGCGCAGCGGCCAGATCGGCGACGGCGCTCACCGTCTTGGCGGTCGCGCGTCCCTCGGCATCGAGGCTGGCGCGGAGCGCGTCGACCAGGGCGGTGCCGACCACGGCGCCGTCGGCATTGGCGGCGATGGCGCGGGCGGTCTCCGGTGTCCGGATGCCGAAGCCGACGCAGACAGGCAGCGCCGTATGCCGCTTGATCCGCGCCACGGCGGCACCGACGGCGGAGGAGTCCGCCGCAGCCGCGCCGGTAATGCCGGTGATCGAGACGTAGTAGACGAAGCCGGAGGTGTTCGCGAGCACGGCCGGCAGCCGCTTGTCATCGGTCGTCGGCGTCGCCAGCCGGATGAAATTCAGCCCGGCCTTCAGGGCGGGAATGCACAGCTCGCTGTCTTCCTCCGGCGGCAGGTCGACGATGATCAGGCCGTCGACGCCGGCGCTCTTCGCATCATCGAGGAACTTGTCGACGCCGTAGATGTAGATCGGGTTGTAGTAGCCCATCAGGACGATCGGCGTGTCAGCATCGCTCTCGCGGAAGCTGCGCACCAGTTGCAGCGTCTTCCTCAGGGTCATCCCCGCCTTGAGCGCACGCAGACCCGCCGCCTGGATCGACGGACCATCGGCCATCGGATCGGTGAACGGCATGCCGATCTCGATGATATCGGCGCCCGCCTGCGGCAGCGCCTTGACGATGGCGAGCGATGTCTCGGGATCGGGATCACCACCCATGACGAAGGTGACGAACGCCGAGCGGCCTTCCTGCTTCAACTGCGCGAAGCGCGCATCCATCCGTCTGGTCACGATGCCTTCGCCCTTCCTCGCAGGATATCGCCGACCTGCGGCACGTCCTTGTCGCCGCGGCCGGACATGTTGACCACCATCAAGTGGTCTTTCGGCTTCTTCGGCGCGAGGTCCATGACCTTGGCGATCGCGTGCGCCGGCTCCAGCGCGGGAATGATGCCCTCGAGCCGCGACAGCAGCTGGAACGCCGCAAGCGCCTCCTCGTCGGTCGCCGACAAATAGTTCACGCGGCCGACGTCGTGCAGCCAGGAATGCTCTGGGCCGATGCCGGGGTAATCAAGACCGGCCGAGATCGAATGCGCCTCCTCGATCTGCCCGTCCTCGTCCATCAGCAGATAGGTTCGGTTGCCGTGCAGCACACCGGGGCGGCCGCCGGCGATCGAGGCGGCGTGCAGATGCGTCAGGCCGTGGCCCGCCGCTTCGACGCCATAGATCTCGACCGAGGGATCATCGAGGAACGGATGGAACAGGCCCATCGCATTGGAGCCGCCGCCGATGCAGGCAATCAGCGAGTCCGGCAGCCGGCCCTCGGCCTCCTGCATCTGCGTGCGCGTCTCGTTGCCGATCACCGACTGGAAATCGCGCACCATCATCGGATAGGGGTGCGGGCCGGCGACGGTACCGATGCAATAAAACGTGTCGTGGACGTTGGTGACCCAGTCACGCAGCGCCTCGTTCATCGCGTCCTTCAGGGTCTTCGCACCGGACTGCACCGGCACCACTTTGGCGCCGAGCATCTCCATGCGGATCACGTTGGGCTGCTGCCGCTCGACGTCGACCGCGCCCATGTAGACGACGCAATCGAGACCGAAGCGCGCGCACAGCGTCGCCGTCGCCACGCCGTGCTGGCCGGCGCCGGTCTCGGCGATGATGCGCTTCTTGCCCATGCGGCGCGCAACCATGATCTGGCCGAGCACGTTGTTGACCTTGTGCGAGCCGGTGTGATTGAGCTCCTCGCGCTTGAAGTAGATCTTGGCGCCGCCGAGATGCTCGGTCAGGCGCTCTGCGTAATACAGCGGCGAGGGCCGGCCCACGTAGTTCTTCAGATAGCCGTTCATCTCGGCATGAAACGCGGGATCGGCCTTGGCCTCCGCATAGGCCTTTTCCAGATCGAGGATCAGCGGCATCAGGGTTTCGGCGACGAAGCGGCCGCCGAAGATGCCGAAGTGACCGCGGTCGTCCGGACCGCTGCGGTAGGAATTGGGAATGGCTGTCGTCATTGAACGCTCAACTCTTCAGCGGCCCGCGCCGCGCGAATGAAATCCCGGATCATGTCGCAATCCTTCACACCCGGCGCCCGCTCGACGCCCGATGACACGTCGACGCCGCCCGCGCAGGTGATCCGCACGGCCTCGGCGACGTTGTCGACGCTCAGGCCGCCAGAGACCATGAACGGGCGATCGAGCTTCAGGCCCTGTAGCAGACGCCAATCGAAGGTGGCACCGAGGCCGCCGGGGCGGGTCGCATCCTTGGGCGCCCGCGCATCGAACAGGATGCGATCGCACACATCGGCATAGCCCGCCAGCGGCGCGAGATCGGCGGAGGTCGCGACCGGGATGGCCTTCATGACGGGCAGGCCGAAGCGCTGCTTGAGGTCACGGATGCGCGCGACGCTTTCACGTCCGTGCAGCTGCAGGAGATCGGGGTGCAGGGTCTCGACGATGTTCTCGACAGTCGCGTCGTCGGCATCGACGGTCAGCGCCACCTTGAGCGCGCGGCCCCTGACGTCACGACCCAGCTCACGCGCGGCCGTCAGACCGACATGGCGTGGGGACGGCGGAAAGAACACGAAGCCCACCATGTCGGCGCCCGCGTCGAGCGCCGCAGCGAGGGTGTCGGGCGTGGTCAGGCCGCAGATTTTGACGATCAGGGACATCGATGAACAACGCACGTCCGGGCGGAAAGGATCACCAGAAGCCCGCGGCTTCGAAGGCCGCCGAGCTTTGGCGCCTTCTACAACGCGGCGCCCTGCTTGTCTCGCCCATAAGGGGCGAAAAGGCGCGCCGGCGCTGCCGGAACCAGGGATTGTGCCGGCCCCTGATTTGCACGCGCCGCGGCGCTGAGCTGCGCCACCTGCGCGCGGGCCGCTTCGGCATCGGCCTGATGGCGGCGCGCGGCCCGGCGCCAGCGGCGCTGGCCGATCCAGGTGGCACAGCCACCCGCGATCACGCCCAGGATCGCGACGGCGATGATCAAGGCGAACAGCGGGACCGACGCCGAGAGCGCCGGATCAGTCGCGTTGAAGGGATCAAACGACACGGTAACGAAATGCCGATTGGCGACCGCGAAGATGACGAACAGCACCAGCAGCGGAAGGACGACCACGACAGTGAAGAATTTTCGCATGCGCTCGCTCGTGTCAGTCAGGCCGGATTCGCCTCGAAATCAGCCGCAGACGATTAGCACGGCCGGCGCGAGATGCTTCAATCGTCGGCGTCGTCAGCTGCGGCGCCGGCGGGATTGTCCCGGTTCAGCCGCTCGCGCATTTCCTTGCCCGTCTTGAAGAACGGGACGCTTTTCTGGTCCACCGGGACATGAGCTCCGGTCCGTGGGTTGCGCCCGGCGCGGGCCGGCCGATGCTTGACCGAGAAGGCGCCGAAGCCGCGCAACTCGACGCGGTCACCGCGGGCGAGCGCCGCGACGATCTCATCGAGGATCGCATTGACGATGTTCTCGACATCCCGCTGGTAGAGATGCGGGTTGTGCTCGGCGATACGCTGAACAAGCTCGGATTTGATCATCGAGAAAATGTACCCGGGGAGACAAGTCCCATTTCCGTGAAAATATGCTGGACTGTCAAGACGCTAAATCATTCATCGCGGCCATGAATCGGGTTGCGAGGCCCGGTACGGGGCCTCGCCGTGGCACACGCAAAACGGGAAGATTGCCCTGAGGATGGTCTTGGCGGGTTCAATTGCCCGGCGCGGGCGTCCAGAGCGCGAGCATGCCGTCGAGACCAATCCGATCGACCGCCTGGACCACGCCGGTGCGCTCGATCTGGCGGGCGATCCCGGAGAGGCCGACGGCATCGAGCGCGATCGAGGTCGCCGTCCGCAGGAAGGTCAGATCGCCGAACCGCGGCGTGAGCTTGTAGTCGCGCACCGGAAGGTCCTTCTTGACGTTCTTGTTGGCGACGAGCCACGCGACGGCGGCCTTCTCGTCGCCGAGCTCGTCGATGAGCTTCAACTCGATCGCCTGCCTGCCGGTGAAGACGCGGCCGTCGGCCACCTTCTCCAACTGCTCATCGTTCATGGCGCGGCGGTCCTTCACCAGTCCGCGGAACCAGGCGTAGGAATCCTTGACCAGGGCGTCGAGCGCCGCGCGCGCTTCCGGGCTGGTCGGCTCGTAGCCGTTGGGGGCGGCCTTCAGCGGCGAGGATTTGACCTCCTCGATCTTCACGCCGACCGTCTTCAACAGCTCACCGACATTCGGATACTGGAACAGCACGCCGATCGAGCCGACCAGCGAGCTCTGCTGCGCGACGATGTGATCGGCAGCGATCGCGCCGATATAGCCGCCGGAAGCCGCCAGGCCTTCCACGACGACGACCAGCGGCTTCTTCGCCTTCAATCGCACCAGCGAGTCGTAGAGCTGCTCGGAGCCGGCGGTGGTGCCGCCCGGCGAATTGATGTGAACGATGACGGCTTCCGCCGAGGAGTTCTCCAGCCGCTCCAGCGCCGCGACGCGCTCATGGTCGCTGCGGATCAGGCCCTCGATATTGACGCGGGCGATCGAGCCAGAGGTCGAGAGCGCGGTGCGGCCGCGCGGTGACATCGCCAGACCGATGGCGGAAAGAGCCGCAATCGCAATCAGCACCGCGACGACGCGCCAGAACGTCAGCTTGCGGCGCAGCCTGCGGCGATCGACGATCACATCCGAATCAAGCGACATGGACAGCTCCTGGAAGTCTCGGCGCGTTTTGCATCCGCAGCCTGAATATCTCGTTATCCGATTACATCAATCGCGGCGCAATTTGAAGAAAGGAAGGCTTGCGGCGAAGCGGCCGGACGGCCGATCCGCCCGGAACAGAGCGCGTATCTCTGCTTCGCTGGAACAAAAAAAGCCCCGGCTTTCGCCGGGGCTTTGATCTGATCACGCGAACCGAAGGCTTACTTCGAGTCGCGGTTCTTGAGCGCGGTGCCCAGGATGTCGCCCAGCGTGGCGCCCGAATCGGACGAGCCGTACTGCGCGATGGCTTCCTTCTCTTCCGCGACTTCCAACGCCTTGATCGACACCTGCACCTTGCGGGCCTTCTTGTCGAACTGGATCACGCGGGCATCGACCTTCTCACCGACGGCGAACCGCTCGGTGCGCTGGTCGTTGCGATCGCGCGCCAGCTCGGAGCGCTTGATGAAGGTGGTGAAGTCGGTGCCGGTGATCTTGACGTCGATGCCGCCGTCCTTGACGTCGAGCACTTCGCAGGTGACGACCGCGCCCTTCTTGACATCGCCCGGCTCGGCGAAGGGATCGCCTTCGAGCTGCTTGATGCCGAGCGAGATGCGCTCCTTCTCCACGTCGACGTCGAGCACCACGGCCTTGACCATGTCGCCCTTCTTGTAGTTGTCGATGACCTGCTCGCCGGGTTGCTTCCAGTCGAGATCCGACAGATGGACCATGCCGTCGACGTCGCCTTCGAGACCCAGGAACAGGCCGAACTCGGTCTTGTTCTTGACCTCGCCCTCGACCACCGAACCGGTCGGATGCTTCTCGACGAAGACCTCCCACGGATTGCGCATCGTCTGCTTGAGACCGAGCGAGATGCGGCGCTTGACGCTGTCGACCTCGAGCACCTGCACTTCGACCTCCTGCGAGGTCGACACGATCTTGCCGGGGTGCATGTTCTTCTTGGTCCACGACATCTCGGAGACGTGGATCAGGCCTTCGATGCCCGGCTCGAGCTCGACGAACGCGCCGTAGTCGGTGATGTTGGTGACGCGGCCATGGAAGCGGGCCTGCAGCGGATACTTCGCCTCGATGCCCTGCCACGGATCGTCGAGCAGCTGCTTCATGCCCAGCGAGATGCGGTGCGTCTCGTGGTTGATCTTGATGATCTTGACCTTCACCGTCTGACCGATGCTGAGCACCTCGGTCGGATGGTTGACGCGGCGCCACGCGATGTCGGTGACGTGCAGCAGGCCGTCGATGCCGCCGAGGTCAACGAACGCACCGTAATCGGTGATGTTCTTGACGACGCCGTCGATCACCTGACCCTCTTCGAGGTTCTGCACCAGCTCCTGGCGCTGCTCGGCGCGGGTCTCTTCCAGCACGGTGCGACGCGACACGACGATGTTGCCGCGGCGGCGGTCCATCTTGAGGATCTGGAACGGCTGCGAGTTGTTCATCAGCGGCGCGACGTCGCGGATCGGACGGATGTCGACCTGCGAGCGCGGCAGGAAGGCCACGGCGCCGTCCAGGTCGACGGTGAAGCCGCCCTTGACCTGGTTGAAGATGACGCCGTTGACCTTTTCGTTGTTCTGGAACGCCTTCTCGAGCTTGCCCCAGCTCTCTTCGCGGCGGGCCTTGTCGCGCGACAGCACCGCTTCGCCGAGCGCGTTCTCGATGCGATCGAGGAACACCTCGACCTCGTCGCCGACCTTCAATTCACTGTCACGGCCGGGCCCGGCGAATTCGCGCAGCGCCACGCGGCCTTCGGTCTTCAGGCCGACGTCGATGACGGCCATGTCCTTCTCGATCGCAACAACCTTGCCCTTGACGACGGAGCTTTCCTGCAGGTTGCCCTTGGTGAAGGACTCGTCCAGCATCGCGGCGAAATCATCGCGGCTGGGATTGTAGGAAGAAGCAGAGGTACTCGAAGCCATTTGTTCTCCAGATGCGGACATTCTCGCCAGCTTGGGTTGATCGGCGCATCGAATGGACAGTGCCTGGAGGTCCACAAATCCCCAGACGTCCGCGCGATGCGCGATAAGCGCAAACGACGCGGGCCGGCAGTGCCTGCACATGCGATACGTATGAAGTGCGTCCGGATGATCGGACTCGATTGAACCGCAATCGAGCTATCGACGGTCAAGGGCGGGAGCGGGCATTCCTCCAATGACGCCGGCGGAAATCAAACCCGCTGACGGCCCGCTCGAACGGCCTCGACGATATCGATGGCGGCCCGGACGCCGCCTTCTATATCCAAATGGGAGTTGTCAAGCAAGTAAGCATCCGGGGCTTGTTTCAAAGGCGCGACGGCCCGGTTCTGGTCACGCTCGTCGCGCGCCAGGATGTCGGCCAGAATGGCCGCCTCGTCAGCCGGTTCCCCACGCGAAAGCGCCTCGAGGGTGCGACGATGCGCCCGGATGCGGGGATCGGCGACGACGTAGATCTTCACCTCGGCGTCCGGGCAGATCACGGTTCCGATGTCGCGGCCGTCGAGCACGGCGCCGGGCGGCTGGCTCGCGAACTGACGCTGGAAAGCCACCAGCGCCTCGCGCACTTTCGGCAACGCCGAGACCACGGAGGCCGCGGACCCGACCTGGTGCGACCTGAGCGCCGGGTTGTCGAAGGTCGAGGGATCCAGGGTCATGGCGACGTCCGCCGCCCGGGTCTCATCCTTGAGGTCGGTGCCGGCGGTCAGTAGCGCATGCGCGACGGCCCGGTAAATCACGCCCGTATCCAGGTGCCTGAGGCCGTAATGCGCCGCGAGACGCTTGGCCATGGTGCCCTTGCCCGAGGCAGCCGGGCCGTCGATGGCGATGATCATGCGAAATCCGCGCCCGCCTTGCACATCAGCGGGATGAAATCAGGGAAGCTGGTGGCGATGAAGGCGGTGTCGTCGACGGTGACCGGCTTGTCGGAGGCCAGGCCCATGACCAGCGCGGACATCGCGATGCGGTGGTCCATGTGGGTCGCAACCAGCCCGCCGCCCGGCACATGGCCCCTGCCCTCGACGATCAGATCGTCGCCGGTGATCTCGACCTGGACGCCGTTGACACGCAGCATGGCCGCGGTGGCCTCGAGCCGGTCGGATTCCTTGACGCGCAGCTCATGCAGGCCGCGCATCACGGTCGTGCCCTCGGCATAGGCGGCGGCGACCGCCAGCACGAGATATTCGTCGATCATCGACGGCGCCCGCTCCGGCGGCACCACGACGCCGCGCAGCTTGGAGGCGCGCACGCGCAGGCGCGCCATCGGCTCGCCGGCATCGCCGCGGACGTCGTCCTCCTCGATCGAGGCCCCCATCTCGCGCAAGGTCGTGAACAGGCCGGTCCGCAGCGGATTGGTCATCACGTCCGACAGCACGAGATCCGAGCCGTCGACGATCAGCGCAGCGACCAGCGGGAACGCAGCCGACGACGGATCAGCCGGCACGATCACCGGCGCACCTGTTAGCTCCGGCTGGCCGGTCAGCGCGATGCGGCGGCCGTGGGTGCCTTCCGGCGTGGTCACGATCTCGGCACCGAAATGCTTCAGCATCAGCTCGGTATGGTCGCGGCTCGCCTCCTGCTCGATCACTGTGGTGACGCCGGGCGCGGCGAGGCCGGCCAGCAGCACGGCCGACTTGATCTGGGCCGAGGCGACGGGGGTGCGGTATTCGATCGGGACCGGGTTGCTGGCCCCCTGCAGGGTCAACGGCAGCTTGCCGCCGTCGGCGATGGCGGTGACCTTGGCGCCCATCAGCACCAGCGGGTCGAGGATGCGCCGCATCGGGCGGCTGCGCAGCGAGGCATCACCGTCGAAAACGGCCGAGATCGGGCAGCCGGCGACGGCGCCCATCACCAGCCGGCAGCCGGTGCCGGAGTTGCCGAAATCGAGCGGCGCGCTCGGCTGGGCGAAGCCGCCGACCCCAACGCCACGGACGGTCCACGCGAAGTCGCCGGTGCGTTCGACCTTCGCACCCAGGGCCCGCATCGATTGGGCGGTGTTGAGGACGTCTTCGCCCTCGAGCAGGCCGGAAATTCGGGTCTCGCCGACCGACAATGCCCCCAGGATCAGCGCCCGGTGCGAGATCGACTTGTCGCCGGGCACGCGAATCGTGCCCGAGAGGGGCCCGGAGGCGCGTGATTCCAGGGGAGTCGGGGCGATTGACGTGCTCACGGCAGGATCCTCGTGTTTCGGACGCGGCAGGTATCACAGCCCCCGCCCTCCGTCACGAGCGGTGATTTTCCCGTTGACAGCGCTATTGACAGCGGCGCGGCAACTAGCCAAGTGAGACACCGCTTTTCAGACATTGCCAGGACGCCTGCACGTGGCCAAATCCGAGCTCGGAACCAAACGCATTTGCCCGACGACGGGCAAAAAGTTCTATGACCTCAACAAGAACCCGGTGATCTCGCCCTACACCGGCGAGGTCGTGCCGATCGCGCCGGTGGCTCCGACCCGCGCGATGCGCGGCGAGGCTGCGCGTGCCGCTGCGGCGGCCGACGTGGTCGAGCCCGCCGAGGCCGAGGAGTTGGTGTCGCTCGAGGAGGCCGATGCCGAGGAGAACACCGGCAAGGTCAAGGCCGTCGTGCCTGAGACCGAGGACGACATCGAGATCGATGAGACCCTCGACGACGACGAGGATGATGACTCGACCTTCATCGCCGACGAGGAAGAAGGCGACGAGGACGTGACCGACATCATCGGCGATGTCGGCGGCGACGAAGAATAATCGTCGAAGACACTTGAGATCAGCCGCGAACTGTGGTTCACGGTGCTCCCCGGCGGTCACCCAGACCGCCGGCTCGGTTCAGGGGCCATAGCTCAGCTGGGAGAGCGCTTGCATGGCATGCAAGAGGTCGGCGGTTCGATCCCGCCTGGCTCCACCACGCTTCGCCCTTCGGGCTACGCGTGGCGCAGCCACGACGGAGCCCGAAGGGCGAAGCGTGGTGCCCGGCGAAGCCCCTTGGCGAAGCCGGGCTTTGAGAGGCCCGTCATCTTCTCCAGCTGGTGTTTTCTCGAGTCACGCCTGCCTACGGTTTGCGACTTGATTTCGTACGCAGGCAGCCGGGATGACAAACTCCCTTCCCGATTGCAGAATGCCGGCCCGCAGTCCTTCGCGGCGAGTGCCTTCGCATGTGGTACGTCTACATCATCCGTAGCCTCGCCTTCCCCGAGCAGGAATATGTCGGCGCGACAGCGGACATCAGACAGCGCCTGAACGATCACAACGCTGGCCGGTCAGTTCACACGTCCAAGTTCATGCCGTGGATGCTGGTCTGGTATTGCGCCTTTCCCGACAAGCATCGCGCGTTGGCGTTCGAGACCTACCTGAAATCGCATTCTGGGCGGGCATTCTCAAAGAAGCGCCTGCTCGGTCCAGTCTGACCGCTCCTCACCCCTCCACCGCCGCATTGAGATGCTCCCGCAGGCGCACCAGCTTGCCGTGCAGGTCGGCCAGTTCCGCGAGCGAGCAGCCCGTCGCATCCAGGATCGCGGGCGGCAAGATCGACCTTGCCTTGTCGCGCAGGCCCGCGCCCTGGGCGGTGAGGGTGACGATCACCTGACGCTCGTCCTCGGCCGATCGTGTCCGCCTGATGAAATGCAGCGCCTCCATCCGCTTCAGCAGCGGCGTCAGCGTGCCGGAATCCAGGAATAGCCGCTCGCCGATCTCCTTCACCGACAGGCCGTCGCGCTCCCACAGCACCAGCATCACCAGATATTGCGGATAGGTGAGGCCGAGACGGTCGAGCAAAGGCTTGTAGACCCGGTTGAAGGCATGGGCGGTCGAATAGACGGCGAAGCAGAGCTGGTTGCCGAGCTGGAGCGGCAGGTCTGCCGCGGACTTCTTTCGCATCGAGGTCACCACAGGTCGATCCTATCGGCATCTTGAGCCCGCACGCCTCGGGTCGACAACGGGCCCGGCGCCCCGATCACGAATTTTCTACCGAACAATTATATTGCTCACAATTTAATTGTGTGCAATATGGTGCCACTGAATTCGTCCATCCAACCCGGGAGACACCCCATGTCCGTGAACGTGCTCTACAAGACCAGCGCCAAGGCGACCGGCGGCCGCGACGGCGAAGCCGCGACCCTCGACGGCTCGCTCAAGGTCAAGCTCTCCACCCCGAAGGAGCTCGGCGGCGGCGGTGGCGCCGGCAACAATCCGGAGCAGTTGTTCGCGGCCGGCTATGCGGCCTGCTTCATCGGCGCGATGAAGTTTGTCGGCTCGCAGGGCGGCCCGAAGGTTCCCGCCGACACGTCGGTGACCTCGACCGTCGGCATCGGCCCGCGTTCAGAAGGCGGCTTCGGCATCACCGTCGAGCTCGCGGTGTCGCTGCCCGGCCTCGCCAAGGCCGACGCCGAGGCTCTGGTCGCCAAGGCGCACGAGGTGTGCCCCTATTCCAACGCCACGCGCGGCAATGTCGATGTCAAGCTGACCGTCGTCTGAGGCTGAATTCCGCCCTGCGGCAGCGTTTTCCCGCGTCCGCCGCAGGGCAGGCCTCGCGTTTTCGCGACGGCGCCATTCGGCGAGCCGCGTTTGCACCAGCGCCGCAGCAATGCTTAATGGCCGCGAGCTGAAACCAACCTCGCGACATCCGATGACACCCCAATTTGCTCCCGGCGCCATGGCCGGACTGCGCGTGATCGATCTGACGCGCGTGCTCGGCGGGCCCTACTGCACACAGATCCTGGCCGATCACGGCGCCGACGTGATCAAGGTCGAACCGCCGGCCGGCGACGAGGTCCGCGACTGGGGCCCTCCCTTCCACGACGAAGACGCTGCCTATTTCGTCGGGATCAACCGCAACAAGCGTTCGATCGGCCTCGATCTCGCTTCCGAGGGTGGCCGCGTCGTGCTGATGCGGATGCTCGAGACCGCCGACGTGCTGATCGAGAACTTCAAGCCCGGCACCTTGGAGAAGTGGGGCATCGGCAGCGACACGCTGCGCGAGAAATTCCCGAAGCTGGTGCACTGCCGCATCTGCGGCTTCGGCGCAGACGGTCCGCGCGGCGGCAATCCCGGCTATGACGCGATCATCCAGGCGATGACCGGCATGATCGCCGCGACCGGCTCGTCGCAGAGCGGACCGATGCGGATCGGCGTGCCACTGGTCGACATCACCACCGGACTCTATGCCGCGATCGGCATCCTGATGGCGCTGTCGGAACGGCAGCGCTCTGGGCTCGGCCAGTTCCTCGAGGTCACGCTGTATGAGACCGGCCTCGCGATCATGCATCCGCATACCGCAAACTACTTCATGCACGGCAAGCCGCCGTCGCTGACCGGCAACGAGCATCCGAACCTCGTTCCCTACGCGATCTTCCCGACCAAGACGGACGATATCTTCATCGGCGTCGGCAATGACGGCACCTTCCGCAAGCTCGCCAAGGAAATCGGCAGGCCGGAGCTCGGCACCGATCCGCGCTTCGCCCGTAACAAGGATCGCGTCGCCAATCGCGAGGCGCTGCGCGCCGAGCTCGCCGCCGTCTTCAGCCAATTCGAGGCGGAGCCGCTGTGCGACCGGCTGCTCGCGGCCGGCCTGCCGGCGGGACCCGTGCAGAAGATCGACCAGGCGCTGACCAGTCCGCACACGATCTACCGCGGCGATGTCATCGAAAAGGACTGGTACAAGGGCGTCGCGTCGCCCATCCGGCTCGAACGCACCAAGCCGACCCTGCGCTCCACCCCGCCGAAGTTCAGCCAGCATGCGCAGGAGGTGCTCAGCGAGTTCGGCTACTCGGAGCACGAGATCCAGGCCCTGCTGTCCCAGGGCACGGTGTGCGCCGAGCGCAAGCGCTGAAGCGCCATCAGCCTGTCGTCTCCCCACGCTAGCGTCGCCTGGGGCATCGCCCCGGCGCCGCGCCGTCTCGCGCAAGTCGCGGCATTCCGCCGCGAAGCCGCGACGAACGCGCTTTCCGCTGACGATCCAACCGGTTATACATTCACAAAACTGTCATCTCGCGCTGCTACGGCCGCGACGCCGATGACGTTCCATGGGAGGTATTTTTTAATGTCACTTCGACAATTCTGGACCGCCGCCGCTGCGGCAGCCACGCTGGTCCTTGGCGCCGCCGCACCCGCGCATGCGGTGACGGAGATTCAGTGGTGGCACGCGATGACCGGCGCCAACAACGACGTCATCGTCAAGCTCGCCAACGATTTCAACGCCTCGCAGACCGATTACAAGGTCGTTCCGACCTACAAGGGCAACTACGCCGACACGATGAATGCCGGCATTGCCGCCTTCCGCGCCGGCAATGCGCCGCATATCATGCAGGTGTTCGAGGTCGGCACCGCCACGATGATGGCCGCCACCGGCGCCGTGAAGCCGGTCTACAAGCTGATGCAGGACGCCAGCGAGAAGTTCGATCCCAAGAGCTACCTGCCGGCCATCACCGGCTACTATTCGACCTCGAAGGGCGAAATGCTCTCCTTCCCCTTCAACTCGTCCTCCACGGTCATGTGGGTCAATCTCGACGAGCTGAAGAAGGTCAACGCCGAGATCCCGAAGACCTGGCCCGAGCTGTTCGAGACCGCCAAGAAGCTGAAGGCGGCCGGCCATCCGACCTGCGGCTTCTCCGGCTCGTGGGTCACCTGGGTCAATCTCGAGCAGCTCTCCGCCTGGCACAACGTGCCGCTCGCCAGCAAGGCGAACGGTCTCGACGGCTTCGACACCGTGCTGGAGTTCAACGGTCCGCTGCAGGTGAAGCATCTCGAAAACCTGGTCGAGCTGCAGAAGGACAAGACCTACGACTATGCCGGCCGCACCAACACCGGCGAGGGCCGCTTCACCTCGGGCGAATGCCCGATCTACCTGACCTCGTCGGCGTTCTTCGGCAACGTCAAGGCGCAGGCCAAGTTCGCCTTCACCGCTGCGCCGATGCCCTATTATCCCGACGCCAAGGGCGCACCGCAGAACTCGATCATCGGCGGCGCCTCGCTCTGGGTGATGGGCGGCAAGAGCGCGGACGAATACAAGGGCGTGGCGAAGTTCCTGACCTTCCTCTCGGACACCGATCGTCAGGTCTATATCCACAAGGCCTCGGGCTATCTGCCGATCACCAAGGCGGCCTACGCGAAGGCCAAGGCCGAGGGCTTCTACAAGGATCAGCCCTACCTGGAGACGCCGCTGCTCGAATTGACCAACAAGGAGCCGACGGAGAATTCCCGCGGCCTGCGTCTTGGCAACATGGTGCAACTGCGTGACGTCTGGTCGGAGGAGATCGAGCAGGCTCTGGCCGGCAAGAAGACCGCCAAGCAGGCGCTGGACGCCGCGGTCGAGCGCGGCAACCAGATGCTGCGCCAGTTCGAAAAGACGGCCGTGAAGTGAGGCCAAGAGCCGGCAGGCCACCCGCGGCCTGCCGGCTCGCCGACCGACCATGCAGAAGAACGCCATCTTCCAATCAAAACTGCTGCCGTTCGTGCTGGTCGCTCCCCAGCTCGCGATCGTGCTGATTTTCTTCTATTGGCCCGCGATCCAGGCCGTCATCCAGTCGTTCCTGCTGCAGGACGCGTTCGGCCTGTCCACGAGCTTCGTCTGGTTCGAGAACTACGCCGACCTGCTCAGTCAGCCTGACTATTTTCAAGCCATTCTCCGCACATTCGGCTTCTCCTTCGCCATCGCGCTCTCGTCGCTCTCGGTCGCGCTGCTGCTCGCGGTCATGGCGGACAAGCCGCTGCGCGGCGTCACGCTGTACCGGACGCTGCTGATCTGGCCCTACGCGGTCGCGCCGCCGGTGGTGGGCGTGCTCTGGATCTTCATGCTGCATCCGTCGCTCGGCGTGATCTCGCGCTATCTGCGCGCGATGGGCATCGACTGGAATCCGCTGCTCGACGGCGACCAGGCGGCGCTGCAGATCATCCTCGCTGCCGCCTGGAAGCAGATCTCCTACAACTTCCTGTTCTTCCTCGCCGGGCTGCAGAGCATCCCCCGCAGCGTGCTCGAGGCCGCCGCGATCGACGGCGCGCGGCCGATGCGGCGGTTCTGGACCGTGACCTTCCCGCTGCTGTCGCCGACCATCTTTTTCCTGCTGGTCATCAACATCGTCTACGCCTTCTTCGAGACGTTCGGCATCATCGACACGATGACCCGTGGCGGCCCGGGCAAGTCCACCGAGACGCTGGTCTACAAGGTCTACACGGACGGCCTGCTCGGCGGCAATCTCGGCTCGTCGGCCGCACAATCCGTCGTTCTGATGGTCATCGTCATCGTGCTGACGGCGATCCAGTTCCGCTTCGTCGAGCGCAAGGTGACCTACTGATGGTCGAGCAAGAAGGCATTCGACGCTACGTCGCGCACGCCATCCTGTGGATCGGAATCGCGATCGTGGCGTTCCCGGTGTATCTCGCGTTCGTCGCCTCGACGCAGGACAATGCGGTCATCGCCAACGGGCAGATGTCGCTGCTGCCGGGCGGGCACTTCCTGTCGACCTACTATCAGACCATCTTCGTCGGCACGAGCGGCTCGACCCGCGAGCCGGTGGCGACCATGCTGCTGAACTCGCTGGTCATGGCGCTGCTGATCGCCGTCGGCAAGATCGCGATCTCGATCATCTCGGCCTATGCGGTCGTCTACTTCCGCTTCCCGTTCCGCATGGCGATCTTCTGGCTGATCTTTATCACCCTCATGCTGCCGGTCGAGGTGCGCATCTATCCGACCTACAAGATCGTCGCCGACCTGCACATGCTCGACAGCTATGCGGGGCTGGCGCTGCCCCTGATCGCCTCGGCCACCGCCACGCTGCTGTTCCGCCAGTTCTTCATGACCGTGCCGGATGAGCTCCTGGAGGCATCCCGCATCGACGGCGCCGGGCCGCTCCGCTTCTTCTGGGACACCCTGCTGCCGCTGTCGCGCACCAACATGGCGGCGCTGTTCGTGATCCTGTTCATCCTCGGCTGGAATCAATATCTCTGGCCGCTGCTGATCACCACGCGCGACGACATGCAGACCATCCAGATCGGCATCCGCAAGATGATCACGACGACCGACGCGCTGACGGAGTGGCCGGTCGTCATGGCGACCGCCGTGCTCGCGATGCTGCCGCCGGTGTTCGTCGTCGTCGTCATGCAGCGCCTGTTCGTCAAGGGGCTGGTGGAGACGGAAAAGTGACGAGGGGGCGAATAGCGAATGGCGAGTGGCGAACAGGGATGTTCGCGCAACGGCTCGCTTCGTCCCCCTTCCCTCTTCGCCACTCCCCATTCGCTATTCGCTAGGTAACCCATGGCCAACGTCACACTCCGCAACGTCCGCAAGGTCTATCCCGGCGGCTTCGAAGCCATCAAAGGCGTCGATGTCGATGTCGGCGATGGTCAGTTCTGCGTGCTGGTCGGGCCGTCGGGCTGCGGCAAATCCACCCTGCTGCGGATGGTCGCGGGGCTCGAGACGATCACGTCGGGCGAGATCGACATCGGCGGCCGCATTGTCAATGCCATCGAGCCTGCCGATCGCGACATCGCGATGGTGTTCCAGAACTATGCGCTCTATCCGCACATGACCGTCTATAACAACATGGCCTACGGCCTGCGCAATCGCGGCATGGCGGAGAAGGAGATCAGGACGCGCGTCGAGGACGCCGCGCGCATTCTCGAGCTCGGCTCCATGCTCGAGCGGAAGCCGCGGCAGCTGTCCGGGGGCCAGCGTCAGCGCGTGGCGATGGGCCGCGCCATCGTGCGCCAACCCAAGGTGTTCCTGTTCGACGAGCCGCTGTCCAACCTCGACGCCAAGCTGCGCATCGCGATGCGGGTCGAGATCCGCAAATTGCAGCGCCGGCTCAACACCACCGCGATCTACGTCACCCACGACCAGCTCGAGGCCATGACGCTCGCCGACATCCTGGTGGTGATGAACGGCGGCAAGGTCGAGCAGATCGGCAATCCGCTCGACATCTATCAGAAGCCCGCGACCACCTTCGTCGCGTCCTTCATCGGCGCACCGCCGATGAACCTGATGCCGACGGATGGCGTGCGCGCCCAGTTGCACGGCGCCGACGCGGTTCCCGCAGAGGCGGGCCAGCTCGGCATCCGGCCTGAGGATTTCCAGCTCGGCGACACCGTTCCGGCGGGCGGGGTCGGGCTCGACCTCCGCGTCGAGGCGATCGAGCATGTCGGCGCCGAGACCTATGTCTATGGCGCGCGCCAGGATATGGGCAGCGATGACCGGCTCACCGCGACCGCCAACGACATCATCGTGCGGCTGCCGGGCACCGCCGCGCCGGAGATCGGCGCGCGGATTCGCGCCGTGGCGCCGCGGGCCAAGCTGCATCTGTTCTCGGCCGACGGCCGGCAGCGGCTGTCCGTTTAAACCCTTCCACAGGCTGGCCGTTCCGGCGCATTCGGGGTGCTTGAACGCGCCCCGGATCGTGCCCATATTGCTGCTCAAGGGGTGCCGTCAGGGCCCTGATACATCAAAGTCGCTTCGAGAGGACTTTGTAAACCATGTCTCGTGTTCCTTCGCTCTCCAGTCCGTTCCTGCTGGGCTTCGACGAGATCGAGCGCGTGCTCGACCGCGTCGTCAAAGGTGCCGACGGTTATCCGCCCTACAATATCGAGCGGTTCGAGCGCACCAATGGCCAGCCCGAGCGTCTGCGGATCACGCTGGCGGTGGCGGGTTTTACCCGCGACCAACTCGATGTCACCATTGAGGAAAACCAGCTCGTCATCCGCGGCCGGCAGCAGGACGACAAGACCAGGCAATACATTCATCGCGGCATCGCCGCGCGCCACTTCCAGCGCACCTTCGTGCTGGCGGAGGGAATGCATGTGCTCGGTGCGGACCTGAAGAACGGGTTGTTGTCGGTCGATCTGGCCAGGCCGGAGCCTGAGCGGATCGTTAAGACAATCGCTATCAATGAACACGAATAATGGTTTGATGGAACGAGTAGCGGACTCGACCGCTTGAGTCTCAGAAGGAGTCGAGACCATGACTGAAGGTAATGTCGCGTCGGAATCCCCCGTCTCCCTGGAGTCACTGGCGACCCTGGGCGAGGGCCACATCGCTTATGTGAAGCAGATCCGCTCCGAAGACGTACCGGGACTGTTTCCGCAGGCGCCGCACATCGCGCCGGGACTGAAGCTGTTCGCCTTGCATGCCGCCGACGGCACGCCGATCATGCTCACCGACAGTCGCGAAGCAGCGATTGCGAATGCGTGGAGCCACGAACTCCAGGCCGTGAGCGTCCACTGACGCAAAGGCCGAGCCGCAGCGCTTGCAGCGACCGCTTCTCGTGAGACTCAATGCTCATTGAGACGCGATGCTCATGAGGAGCATGCAGCTCACGGACTGACACGAGGGCGGTCCCCGGAAACGGGGACGGCCCTTTTTTCTGCTGGGCTGCTTGGAGCGATCGCCGCACATGACCTTGGTGACAACACCCATGAGCGCGGCCGGGTTGCGTGCAGATCCTGCGCTCGCGGACGCACTGCTCGCGCTCAACAACGCGCATGCCTCCGAGCTGTCGTGGCTCACGCCCGAAACGCTCATGCAGCTGCTCGATCAGGCATGGCGGGCCTGGCGGATTGGCGAGGCCGATGCGCTGATGATCGCGCTGGACCACGCCGCCGCCTACGATAATCCCAATCACCGCTGGTTTCGCGCGCGCTACGATCGGTTCGTCTATGTCGACCGCATCGTGGTGGCGCCGGCCGCCCGCGGCCGGGGCCTGGCGCGGCAGCTCTATGAGGAGCTGATTCGGGAGGCGACCGCGGCGGACCACGACCGCATCGTCTGCGAGGTCAATCTGGATCCGCCCAATCCGCAGTCGGACGCGTTTCATGCTGCGCTCGGCTTCGCGCCGCTGGCGGCGGCCAGCATCCATGGCGGCGCCAAGACGGTGCGCTACATGGCGAGATCATTGCGATAGCCGGGAAGGACGAAGCGGCTGCCGAAGTGCTTTTGAGAAATTTGTTTCCGTCGATGTCCGTAACGGTCGATTTGACAACCAGATACAATCCGACCCGGTTTAAGGCGAAGGTGTCCAATCCTTAAGTTGTCCCTGTTGCGGCACGCGCTAGTCCGCTGTGTGACGAGCATGTGTAGGGATGGCAAATGCATGGATCACGGCTTGATGCAGGCGTCTTTCGAGAACTTGCACTCGGGACCCTACCGAACCGGCACGTCTTTCTTGACAGTCCTCCGCCGGGGCCGAGCCCTTACTACGTCATCTGCAACAGCGTGCCGAAAGCGGGGACGTACCTGCTGGTCGAACTCGTCAGAGCGCTGGGCGGTCATGTCGATGTCGGCTATCACACCTACACGTCATCGATCAGCAAGCTGAATCCCGACGGTTCGCTCGACTACGGACGCGCGCTTCCGGCCCCGCTCTGGGCGTCGGCCCTGCGCTCCGGCTACTCCTGCGCCTCGCACACCGAGTATTGTCCGTATCTTGAGCAATACCTCCTGGGCAGACCAGAACACAAGATGCTGTTCATCGTCCGCGACCCCCGCGACATCGTCGTGAGTTGGGTCGACTTCGTCTACCACTCGGCGGCCTACCCGAAGATGCGGAAGTGGAACGCCTATCTGCGGTCGGCCGGATCGGCCGCTCACCCCGACGACGCCTCCCGAATCACATCGACCCTCCTCTCTTTGCCCCGATCGGGCATCAAGAAGTTCATGAGCTGGCTGGACTCGCCAGCCTGCCTGACCGTGAAGTTCGAAGAGCTCTATTCAGAGCTCGCGATCGACGACGTGGCGCGGTCGTCGTTTCCTGTCCTTAACCGCATCTGCGACTACCTGGGACTTCCGCGCAAGACGGCCGCGGAGCTCGATGTGCTCGGCCGCGGCCTGACGTCGTCGGGACGCGGCCGGAAGGTCGGCATCTACAAGGAGCGAATGATGCCGCATCATTTCGACCTGCTCCGCAGCGAGGCATTCCAGGAGCTCGTCGTCGAGTTCGGCTACGAGCCGACGCCGTTGCACACGCCCGCGCGGACGAACGGGTTCGGTGCCGCGCGGAGGCTCGTCAGCAGGCTTTCTCGGTCGTTGCAGGGCGGCGCGATACGACGTCAGGCCGCGGAAGCGGGCGGCAGCGCCAGCACCGAATAGATCGCCTGGGCGTCGCGCGAGGCACGGAGCTTCTTGGCGACATCCTGGTCGCGGAGCAGGCGGGCGATCCGCGCCAGGGCCTTCAGATGGTCAGCACCGGCGCCTTCCGGCGCCAGCAGCAGGAACACGAGATCGACCGGCTGGCCGTCCATGGCTTCGAAATCGATCGGCCGCTCCAGCCGGGCGAACAGGCCGAACAGCTTCTCCAGCTTCGGCAGCTTGCCGTGGGGAATCGCGACGCCGTAGCCGACGGCCGTGGTTCCGAGCTTCTCCCGCTGCAGCAGGACTTCGAACACGTTGCGCTCGTTCTGCCCGGTCAGCGCAGCCGCGCGCGCTGCCAGCTCCTGCAGCGCCTGCTTCTTACTGATGACCTTCAAAGCCGGCACGATCGCCTCGGGTGCGACCAGATCGGTAATCGGCATAGGGCGTTCCGAGGTGATTGAACCGTCAGGGTGCGAAATAGGTCGGGACAGACCGGCGTCAAGAAGCTGAGGCGGCAGGCGGGCTTAACCCGTGTCCGATGGGTGGGGCTTCTACCCCAACGCAACGGCCGTGCCAACACCCGCAAGCGTGTTCCCGCAGCCTATCCTTAAAGATCGCCGGAGCGTGGCGGCCTGAAGGCGCCAGCGCCCCAACCGCTTGATCGCATCTGTTCATTGCCGTGGCGTGACGTCGCAACCGGTCGGCCAACCGCCTGATCGGGAACCGGTTTTCGCGCCGCCGGAAGATCCCTGGAACGCATCCGCGGGACTACGGCTTCACCGCCGGCGGATCGACCCAGCCGATATTGCCGTCGGCGCGGCGGTAGATGATGTTCACCCGGCCGCTGGAGCCGTGCTGAAACACCATGCAGGGTGCCCCCGAAAGATCGAGCTCCATCACGGCTTCGGACACCGACAGGCGCTTCAACGCCGTGGTGTTCTCGGCGATGATCACCGGGCTGTAGCCGGTGATCTCCTCGTCGCCCTCGGCCGGCGCCTCGATCACGTAGCTCGGCGCATCCAGCACCGCGCCGTCGAGATTGGCGAGCGCCGCATTGGCGGCATGGGATTTGCGCCCCGAGCGGTCCTTCAGCCGGCTCTTGTAGCGGCGCAGGCGCTTCTCGATCATCAGGAGCGCCTGGTCGGCGCTGGCATAGGCGTCCGGCGCATTCGATTCGGCCTCGAGCGTGATGCCCGAATCGAGGTGCAGCGCGCAATCGGTCTTGAACCCGAAACCGTCCTTGGAGAGCGTGACATGGCCGGAATAGTTGCCGTCGAAGTATTTTCGCAAGACCTCGTCGGTGCGCTCGCTGACGCGCCCACGCAGCGCTTCGCTGACGCTGATGCTCTTTCCGGAAATCCGCAGGGTCATGTGCCGCCTCGATTCATGTGAACCAAGTATGACACTAAGCCTATTTGGTGAAGGCGCAATCTTGCGCAGCGGTCAAACTGACGCGGTATCCCGGGTGCGGTCGGCGCTGGCAGGGGCCGAGAGGGCATGCGCCAGCATGCTCTGCTTATCGCGGCGGCGCTGCACCGAGGACGGGATCCGCATCGCCTCCCGGTATTTCGCGACCGTGCGGCGGGCGATGTCGATGCCCGCGGCGCGCAGCTTCTCGACGATCGTATCATCGGAGAGAATTGCGGAGGGATCTTCCGCATCGATCAGTTGCTTGATGTGGTGACGCACGGCCTCTGCCGAATGCGCCTCGCCGCCATCGGCCGATGCGATCGAGGCGGTGAAGAAATATTTCAGCTCGAACGTGCCGCGATTGGTCGCCATGTATTTGTTGGCGGTAACGCGCGACACGGTCGATTCGTGCATCTGGATCGCATCCGCAACGGCCTTCAAGTTGAGCGGACGCAGATGCGCGACACCATGGGTGAAGAAGCCGTCCTGCTGGCGCACGATCTCGGTCGCCACTTTCAGGATCGTGCGGGCGCGCTGATCGAGCGCGCGCACCAGCCACGTCGCGTTCTGCAGGCAGTCGGTGAAGTAGGACTTGTCGCCGTCCTTTCGGATCGTCTTCGACAGCTCGGAGTAATAGACCTGATTCACGAGGACGCGCGGCAGCGTGTCGCTGTTGAGCTCGACCAGCCAGCCGCCGTCGGGACCGGGACGGACGTAGACGTCGGGCACCATGGTCTGCGTGCGCGTGGTGCCGAACTTCAGCCCCGGCTTCGGATCGAGCCTGCGGATCTCGCCGATCATGTCGACGAGGTCCTCGTCGTCGACGGCGCACAACTTGCGAAGGGCAACGAAGTCGCGCTTCGCCAGCAGATCGAGATGCTCGACCAGCGCCTGCATCGCCGGGTCATAGCGGTCGAGCTCGCGCAGCTGGATCGCGAGACATTCGCTCAAGTTGCGCGCGCAGATGCCCGGCGGATCGAAGGTCTGCAGCACGCCGAGCACGGCATCGACGTCGGCCTGCTCGGCGCCGAGGCGGTCGGCGGCCTGGCCGAGGTCGGCCGGCAGATAGCCGGCCTCGTCGACGAGATCGATCAGGTACTGGCCGATCATGCGGTCCGCCGGCGCGGTGAAGGCCACCGCCGCCTGCTCGGCGAGATGATCCGACAGCGTGGTCTCGGCCGCGACAAAGGCTTCGAGATTGTAGTCCTCGTCACCGGAGGCGCCGCCACCCCATTCGGTGTAAGTGGTCGGCGCTGCGTCCTGCGCGGTGCGCGCGGCGGCCTCAGCCGGCTCCTCGGAGAACACGTTGTCGAGCCCGGTGTCGAGCGTCTGTTCGATCTCCGTACGGGTGCCGAGATCGCGGCTCATCCAGTCTTCCTGGGCGCCCTCGAAGCTCTCGCCGCCGCCGCTCGCGCCCTCGCCGAAATCGTCGCCGTTGGCTTCGCTGCCTTCCGAGAACTCGGCGCGCTCGGACATCTGCTGCTCGCCGGCGACCGGCGCTTCCGGACCGTCGCTCGCGCGCTCCAGCAACGGATTGCGCTCCAGCTCCTCTTCGACAAACGTGGAGAGGTCGAGATTGGACAGTTGCAGCAGCTTGATCGCCTGCATCAGCTGCGGCGTCATCACCAGCGACTGCGACTGGCGGAATTCTAATCTCTGCGTCAACGCCATGGGAGCAAGAACATTCCCTTACTGGTCCAATTCTTGCTTATCCTAATCCGCGCGCGATGTACACGGCTTGACGAATAAGAAAAACGGAGTATGGCGCGCGGAGAAGACGAGGTTACCGGTCCTCGCGAACCTGCTGGAAACAGCGTTGATCGTAGCGTTTCCGCCTGATGTCGCGCAGACGACAAAAGCCGACAAACACCGCGTCCGTAATCCTACAGCCGGAATTCCTCACCGAGATACAGCCGGCGCACGTCGGGATCGGCGACGATCTCCTCCGGGCTGCCTTCGGTAAGAATCTGCCCGGCATAGACGATGTAGGCGCGGTCGGTGAGGCCGAGCGTCTCGCGGACGTTGTGGTCGGTGATCAGAACGCCGATGCCGCGATTGGTGAGGTGGCGCACCAGCTGCTGAATGTCGCCGACCGCGATCGGATCGATGCCGGCGAACGGCTCGTCGAGCAGCATGTAGTTCGGGCGCGTCGCCAGCGCGCGCGCGATCTCGACGCGGCGGCGCTCGCCGCCGGACAGCGCGATCGAAGGCGACTTGCGCAGCCGCGTGATGGTGAATTCTTCCAGCAGCGCGTCGAGCTCGCGCTCGCGCTTCTTGCGCGAGGGCTCGACCACTTCGAGCACGGCGCGGATGTTCTGCTCGACGGTGAGGCCGCGGAAGATCGAGGCCTCCTGCGGCAGGTAGCCGATGCCGAGCCGCGCGCGCTGATACATCGGCAGCCGCGTGACGTCATGGCCATCGAGCTCGATGGCGCCGCGATCGGCCTTGATCAGTCCGGTGATCATGTAGAACACGGTGGTCTTGCCGGCGCCGTTCGGCCCGAGCAGGCCGACGGCCTCGCCGCGGCGGACGTAGATCGACACGCCGCGCACGACCTGGCGGCTGCCAAAGCTCTTCTCGATCGAATGCACGGCGAGGAAGCCCGGCCGGCGCAGCAGTTGCGGACCGCCCCCCGCGCCATTGTTGCGCGGCTTGGCTGGCATCGGCTGCGAGGCCGGCCGCTTGCGCTGGATCTGCTCGGTGTTCTGCGGCGAGCGCGGATTGATGCGTGGCACCGTTTCATCGCGCACGGAGTCGGCGAGCGCGGCGAGCGGATCATCGCTGTAGGAATTGCCGAACGGATCGTCCATGGCCGTGATGTCGTCGCGCCGGCGCGAGGAGCCTCGCTGGCCGCGCTTGGCGGGACGCCCACGAAACATGCCGAGTAGATCCACCATCCCCGCTTCGCTTACGCCCTTCGAGGCTGCCCGTCACCGACCGCAGCGTTGGCTCGCCCGCTCACCGCGAGCGAACGCATCTTACCTCTCGCGGATCACAGGGAGCGCGAGGCCGGCCAAAGCGCGGCAGGCCGCGCTCCGGAGTTCGTCGTCTGACGGCGAAGTCGCGGTCGCCACGCAAGCGACCGATCGCAATCGTGTCCGGCATCACTCTTTCGCAGCGATGCAACGGGGGTCCACGGCATCCCGCTGCGCCGGTCCTGCGACAGAACCGCCCGCCCGCTAGATAGAGGCAGCAGCGGCGCGGTTCAACTGGCCCGCCGGCGTTTTGCTAAATAATTGAAGTCACTTCGATTTGCCTGGACCGAGCTGCAGCGGCCCGGCGCCGCCCGGAGCCGAGGCCGTCGACGGGCCGCAGCCGCCGCTCGCGCCCGCGCCCGCCTGCGGCAGCAGCACCTGCACCCCGCGCCCGCTGTCCGACTCGACCCGCGACACGCCGGTCGTCATGTCGACCGTCAGCCGGTCGCCGCGCATCACGTTCTTGCACTGGGTCAGCACCACGCCGCCCTGCATCGAGATCATGTTGGTCTTGGTGTCGTAGACCGCGGTCTCGCCGGTCACGACCTGGTCCTTCTGCGTCACCTTGACGTCGCCGCGCGCCTCGAGACGGCGAATCGCCGAGCTGCCATCCGGCCCTGGCGTCGCAGCCGGCGTCGCCTTGGTCGCCTTGGCGCCGCCCTGCTGGGCGCCGCCGTCGTAGAACACCACCAGCGACTTCGAGGTCATGGTGGTATCGCCCTGCACGACCTTGACGTTGCCGGTGAAGGTCGCCTCCTTCTTCTTGTCGCGCATCTCCAGCGCGGCGGCCTCGATCTGGATCGGCTGGTCGCGGTTCTGCGAGAACCCCTGCAGCGCGTTGGGCACGCCGGTGGTCGCGCTCTGCGCCTGCGATGAGTCGGCAAGCGCGAGCAACGCCAGCGCGGCGAGGCCGGCGCCGCGAATCGCTACGGGAATGAAACGGCACGTGGTCATGAGCTCACTTCACGTTGCGGGCCGGACGGCCGGGATCGGCGCTCGCCGTCGTGGCCGGAGCGGCATTCATATTGTCGAGGTTCATCATCACATTGCCCTCGAAGCGGATGACCTCGCCATTGTCGGTGATGCGCAGGCGGTCGGCGGAAAGCGTACCGTTGGTGAGCTTGACGTCGACGCGCTCGTCCGAGCTCACGGTGCCCTTGGCCATGTCGACCGAGGCCCGGCTCAGCCGCGCCTCGTAGCCGGTCGACGTCGTCAGCAGGATGTCCTTCGTCAGCTCGAGCTGCTGCTGCTTGGTGTCGAACACGCCGGTATTCGCCCTCAAGGTCACCGTCGACTGATCCTCCATCAGCACCTTGGCGCGGAGGATGTTGAGCTCGACGTGATCGGGATCGGTGAGGTCCTGCACCGCGCTCCGGGCGACGAGATCATACGGCCGCTGGTCCGGGGTGAAGCCGGTCAGATGCGGCGTCTCCATCGTGATCTTGCGGCCGGAGATGACGAGGTTGCCGGTGAGATTCGGGGTGTTGATCTCCATGTGGAACGGATTGAACAGCGCGATGCCGATCACGACCGCCATCGCCAGTCCCACCGCCGCCGGCACCGCGACCCGCAGCACGCGCACGAAGCGGCTGTGGCGCGCCGCGACCGCGAAGCGCGCCTGCAGGGTGGGATCATAGGCGGGGTTGTGGACCGAGTTCACCAGGGCTCCGACGGACACGGGATGCGCGCGAAACAGCGCCCATCCTACCATGGGGGGCCCCACCATTGCAGCCTGGAACTGGCGCTAAATCGCGACGCAGGGGCCTCGCGATCATTACGAGACATTAATGATCGTGAACGCGGCTGCGATTCGCCCCCCTCAGGAATGCGCGAAGATGTCCTCGGCCTCGAATCCGCCCAGATCGAGCGTCGCGCGGTGGGGCAGGAACGCGAAACAGGCCTGCGCCAGCGCCAGCCGCCCTTCGCGCGCGAGCATCACGTCGAGCTTTTCGCGCAGCGCATGCAGATGCAGCACGTCGGAGGCAGCGTACGAGAGCTGCGGCTCGCTGAGCTGCTCGGCGCCCCAGTCGCTCGACTGCTGCTGCTTGGAGAGATCGACGTTGAGCAGCTCGCGCACGAGGTCCTTGAGACCATGGCGGTCGGTATAGGTGCGCGCCAGCCGCGAGGCGATCTTGGTGCAATAGACCGGCTGCGGCATCACCCCGAACGCGTGAAACAGCGCCGCGACGTCGAAGCGCGCGAAGTGGAAGATTTTGGTGATGTCCGGGTTGCCGAGCAGCGCCTTCAGGTTCGGCGCGTCGGTGTGCCCCTTGGGAATCTGCACCACGTCGGCCGAGCCGTCGCCGGGCGACAGCTGCACCACGCACAGCCGGTCGCGGTGCGGATTGAGCCCCATGGTCTCGGTGTCGATCGCCACCGAGGTGGTGTAGCGGGAAAGATCGGGCAGGTCGCCGCGGTGCAGGCGTACGGTCATGGCTCTCAAAACCTCGTCGAATCGAAATCGGACGCGACGGGCCGGAGCAACGCCGCGGGAAGCGCTCGGGAACCGGCTGTAGCCCGGCGCTGGTAACCAACCGGCAAACGCGCCGGGCCGGTCCGGAGATCAGCCGTGGGAATGCCAGCCCCGCCGCCCGGGCGCAAGGGCCGGACAGGGCCAGGTGATCGCATCTGAGGTGGCGCCGGCAAATGTCTCCGCGGCCGTTCGAGGCGGCGCCTTCGTCATTGAGGCGGTCGACCCGCTGGTTGCATCGCGCCAGATCGCACCCAATCGATCGATGCAACTCTTGCATTGATCGATGCCGCCTTTGGCTTGGACAGAAAATGCCACTGGCCGTACGCGTGATATTGTCGCATGACTTCGCATCTGGAGTGCAGCGACCCAAGGCGGCCTGCAGCATCTGCCCAACAACAACGACATAATCAATTGAGGAGGAAGCCAAGATGAAGGCACTTACAGGTATCATTGCGGCCGCTGTGCTGGCGGTCTCGTCGCCTTTGGCGACCGCGCGCGATTTCCGCTCCGCCGATGTGCACCCCGCCGATTATCCGACCGTCGAAGCCGTCAAGTTCATGGGCAAGCAGCTCGCAACCGCGAGCGGCGGCAAGCTTGGCGTCAAGGTGTTTCCGAACGGCGCCCTCGGCACCGAGAAGGACACGATCGAGCAGCTCAAGATCGGCGCGCTCGACATGATGCGGATCAACTCGTCGCCGCTCAACAATTTCGTGCCGGAGACCGTCGCGCTGTGCCTGCCCTTCGTGTTCCGCGACACGCAGCATATGCGCAATGTCCTGGACGGGCCGATCGGCGATGAGATCCTGGCCGCCATGGAGCCCGCCGGCCTGGTCGGCCTGGCCTATTACGACAGCGGCGCGCGCTCGATCTACACGGTCAAGGCGCCGGTGAAGTCGCTCGCCGATCTCAAGGGCCTGAAGATTCGCGTCCAGCAGTCCGACCTCTGGGTCGGCATGATCCAGAGCCTCGGCGCCAACCCGACCCCGATGCCCTATGGCGAGGTCTACACCGCGCTCAAGACCGGCCTCGTCGACGCCGCCGAGAACAACTGGCCGTCCTACGAGTCCTCGCGCCACTTCGAGGCCGCCAAGTTCTACAACGTCACCGAGCACTCGCTGGCGCCCGAAGTCCTCGTGATGTCCAAGAAGGTCTGGGACACGCTGAGCAAGGAGGATCAGGCGATGATCCGCAAGGCGGCCAAGGAATCCGTGCCGGTCATGCGCAAGCTCTGGGACGAGCGCGAGCAGACCTCCCGCAAGGCCGTCGAGGCCGCCGGCGTGCAGGTCGTGACGATCGCCAACAAGCAGGAATTCGTCGACGCGATGAAGCCGGTGTACCAGAAGTTCGCCGGCGACGAGAAGCTCTCGAGCCTCGTCAAGCGCATCCAGGACACCAAGTAAGAACCACATAAAAATAGGGACCGGGTCCGGCGTCGCCGTGCGGCGGCACCGGACTCAGGCCAGGGAGAGCCGGGAATGACAGATCCCCATGTTGGAGACCACGAGCAGCAGGAGGGACGTCCGTCGACCGGCCTGCTCTCGCGGATCAACGCCGTCATCGCGCGCGTCGGCATGTATCTGTCCGTCGCCGGCCTGCTCGTCATCGTCACCATCGTGTTCTACCAGGTGTTCGGACGCTACGTTCTCAACTCCAGCCCGACCTGGACCGAGAATCTGGCGCTGGTCCTGATCCTCTATGTCACGCTGATCGGCGCCGCCGTCGGCGTTCGCGACGCCGGCCATATCGGCATGGACAGCCTCCTCGTGATGCTGCCGGATCATATGCGGGAAAAGATCGAGCTCGTCATCCACGTGCTGGTCGCGATGTTCGGCGTCGCGATGGCCTACAACGGCTGGATCCTCGGCGCCTCCGTGGGCACCGTGAAGATCGCCAATCTCGGCCTGCCCGAAGTCGTCCGCTACGTGCCGCTGATCGCTTCGGGAATCCTGATCGTCATGTTTTCCATCGAGCACATCATGGCTCTGTTGCGCGGCGAAGAGGTCGTCCCGTCATGGAACTGATCATTCTCGGCGTCACCTTCTTCGGCTTCCTGGTCCTCGGCGTTCCCGTTGCGTTTGCGATCGGCCTCTCGGCGATCTGCACCATACTCTATGAAGGCCTGCCGGTCGCCGTCATCTTCCAGCAGATGATGTCGGGGATGAACATCTTCTCGTTCCTCGCCATCCCGTTCTTCGTCTTCAGCGGCGAGCTGATGCTGCATGGCGGCGTCGCCGATAAGATCGTGCAGCTCGCCAAGAATCTCGTCGGTCACATCCGCGGCGGGCTAGGCATGTCGAACGTCGTCGCCTGCACGCTGTTCGGCGGCGTCTCCGGCTCGCCCGTGGCCGACGTGTCGGCGATGGGCGCGGTGATGATCCCGATGATGAAGAAGGAAGGGTTCGACACCGACTACGCCGTCAACGTCACCACCCACGCCTCGCTGGTTGGAGCATTGATGCCGACCAGCCACAACATGATCATCTATGCACTCGCCGCCGGCGGCAAGGTGTCGATCGGCGCGCTCATTGCAGCGGGCCTGCTGCCAGCACTGGTGCTGATGATCTGCATGCTGGTCGCCGCCTACGCGGTCGCCGTGAAGCGCGGCTATCCCGCCGGCAAGTTTCCCGGCTGGGCGGAGGTGTTCCGCTCGTTCGCGGCGGCGCTGCCCGGCCTCTTGATCGTCGGCATCATCCTGGCGGGCATCCTGTCGGGCGTCTTCACGGCCACCGAGTCCGCGGCCGTCGCCGTCACCTACACGATCCTGCTGACGTTCTTCGTCTACCGCACCATGAGCCTGCAGAACTTCCTGCGGGCCGCCGCCAAGGCGGTCAAGACGACCGGCGTGGTGCTGCTCTTGATCGGCGTCTCCACCATGTTCCAGTACCTGATGGGACTCTACGAAGTCGCCGACTTCGCCGGCGACCTGATGAGCAAGGTGTCGACGCAGCCCTGGATGATCTTCCTGCTGATCAACGTCATCCTGTTCCTGCTCGGCACGTTCATGGACATGGCGGCGACCATCCTGATCTGCACGCCGATCTTCCTGCCGATCGCGATGAAGGCCGGCATGGATCCGGTGCAGTTCGGCATGCTGATGCTGATCAACTGTGCGCTCGGCCTCAACACCCCGCCGGTCGGCACCACGCAGTTCGTCGGCTGCGCCATCGGCGGCATCTCGGTCGGCGCCGTCATGCGCACCATCCTGCCGTTCTACGCCGCCCTGATCGCCGCTTTGATGTTCGTGACCTACGTGCCGGCCTTCTCGCTGTGGCTGCCGCGGCTGCTGATGGGGTACAAGGGATAACGCTCTCAAGCTTCGCCGGCTTCGGCCGGCGAAGCGCGCCGGCGATCTGGGCGTCGAATTGCAGTTCCATTGAAAGAAGCGGGCCCGCATTCGGACGAGAGAAGCCGTCTCCTGCAACAAGACGACCGCGAGCGAAGTGCGGCACGCACCGGCGACTCGCGCACCGAACGACGATCGCTCAAATTGTCGGTCACGCGGTACGATCTTAGGCATCGTCACGATGTAACATCCGGGCGCAACCCACGCTCAGCGCCCTGTCCATGACGCCCGACCGCATCGGCTATGACCCTTGATCTATCCGCCTTGGTGACAGCGGCCTTTCCGACAGAACCGCTGCCCGGCACGTTCTGGATCGACCGCGTCGCAGCGGCGGGCGACATCCCCGGCGAGCTCGCCAATCGGTTCGCGCAGCGGCGCTGGACGGAGGTTGCGCTCGGCGACTGGCTGATGACCGGCCGCCCATCGACAGCCAGGCGCTATCTTCATCCGGATGCGTTCCGCTACTATCTGCCGTCCCTGCTGGTCGGCGTGCTGCAGGATGTCCGCTATCTGGACTGGGCCCTCGAAGCCTTGCTGCCGGCGGGCCGACGGCACCGCACGGATCGGACAGACTGGAAGGAGTTCTGGGACGGCTGCTCGGAGACGCAGCGTGATGCGATCCGCTCGTACCTCAGACAGGTGCGTGCGATGCTGGGCGCAACGGCTGCACCGGTCGAGCAACACCTGCTCGATGAACTCGAAATGATCTGGGGCCGCGTGCGATGATCGTCGGGGACTCACGCGACGCGCATGGCTCGCAGCAAGCCGGGTGAAAGAGCATGGCCGCACTGTCGCACTTCCTCAATCTCGATCTCGTGCTGACGTCGCGCGCCGACCTCACGCCGCTGATCACGCATCTGGACCAGAGCATCTACGTTCTGCATCATCAGGAGCATGAGCAGCAGTTTCTGCTGGTGCTGGAGACCAATGAGACGGAATCGCCGCATCCGATCGCATGCACGGAGCAGTTCCTGACCGTGATCGAAGCGCTGCCCGAGCCCGCAAGGGCGCTGTGGGACAGCTGCACATCGCGCACCTTCTCCTATGGCTTCGAGGGCGGCCGCGAATTCCCCGCGCTCGACACCACGATCCCCGCCGATCTGGTGCTGCGCATTGCAATGCTTGGCGCGGCCATCGGCATCACCGTGTATCCCCATCGCGACGCGCCTGATCCTGAGCGGAAGGACGAACCAGATGCGCTACCCTGACGGACAGATCGCACAGCTCGGCGACGAGGTCGGCGTCGCCGGCATGAGTGGCAGGGTCGTCTGCTCGATCGACACCGGCGAATATTCCGACGACTATCCGGAAAGGGACTGGGCCTATCTGGAACGCGGCGTCATGATCGTCTGGGACCGGCAGGGCCTGACGTACCATGAAGAGCCGGAGGCCGGCATGATCCTGGTCCGGCGTCGCCGAAAGGTTTAAGCGGGACGAGCGTCATGAGATTTTTGCCACGCGCCGAGACGCACGCGCTGGAGCGGAGGCTTGAGCGAGAGGTCGCCTCCTACGGCGAGCCCAAATCCACTCTCTATTACAAGAGCGGCGGGCGCAACTATTCCGGCGCTGCAAATGCGATCGCGCAATCGGCCGGGGCCATGTCCGAGGCGACGCTGCTGTTCCTGTTCAGCCTGGGAGGCGACGGCGACGGCGAGCGCGGCGCCCATGACGAGCGATGGCGAGGTTACCGGCGCTGGCGGGCGGCACAGGGCGAGCCTCGCCGGCTGTACGATGCGCCGGGACACCGGTTCGAGGCCGGCGAGGTGGCGCTGCTGTCCGAGCTGATCGCCTTCGCGCTCGATCTCGGCTGGGACGCGGTGCTGACGGCGAAGCCCGGGCGCCAGTTGCCCGTCCTCTCCCATGATGACAGGCTGGAGATCCATCGCGGCTTCGGCGGCGGCGCGCTCGTCAGGCAGTTGATCGCGATCGACGGCTGGCAACGCGCCGAACGATGATAAGACAGGGGGTGACCATGGCTGGCCGGCGACCTCTGTGCATCGTGATCCGCATCCCCAACGCCACGCTGTCGCGCGACGAGTTGGAGGCCGCTTTAGGAGGGCCGCTAAGCCGCCACGAGCCATCCAGGGATGGCACATCGGCCTACGCCCAGATAGACATCGCGGACGATCCGGATGAATGGACCGCGGCGATCGATTGCGTGCAGTCGGTGGGGGACGCCTTGAGACAGCTGAGCGTCGACGGCCGCATTGGATCGCCAATCCTCGACGTCGCCGTGAACTTTCCGTCATCGCTAGCGTCGACATCCTTGAAGATCCCGCCTCCGCTGGCAGCGGCCGCCGGCCAGATGGGCATCGGCATCGAGGTTTCGATCTATTGCACGAGCGACGATTGACGCTGAGTCCGACGGCCGTTTTCGCAATCGGAGCCGAGCAGCGTCGAACCGGCTTGCAGCGACGGTCACAAATGAAGATGCCAGAGCGGAGTTTGGGGCGAGCGGACGCGCCCTCGGTGAGGACGCCACCGTGGAGCTAGCTGAAATCAGCTTTCAAGCTAGTTCGCCGACCGGCGCTTTCCATAAACGTCACATAAGACCTTAGGCATCGATCGATGCCCCAGCCTGTCATTGACGAACAGTTCGTCTCTGACTTCCAGGTGGCTCATGAACTTGACCTGAAAGTCGCGCCAGCCATCATCGCACCAAGCGCGAAGCAGCAAAGGACTGTTGCCCCACGAGTCTTTTGACTCATAGCCGAGGGAATAGGGCTCAACGAGATATCGTTCGCCTTTATGGACGAATGTCAGTAGCCTTCGTGCCGCTATCGCGTCGCAAATTATCTCGGCGCTCATAAGCCCTCACGACGAAGCTAGTCTGTTGTCGTCCTGGCAAACCTTAATCAACCATGATCTACTCTGCATACCACCCATCTCCGATCTGCCCGTCGTGCCAGTCTGTCGCAGCATTTGGCCTTGTGTCGTCGGGCAAATCAGTTGCACATTTCCGCGCGTCCCCGCTGCCGCATGAGGGGCGTGTCGCGACCGTCACGAGACGTTGGCAGTGGGATGCGATGGGCGTGTGTCGTTGCAGCGTGATTAGTTCGCGCGGACGAACAAGGATGCACGCACGGTCAAGTCGCGCGGTCCTGATATCCCGACGCTGATATCAACCCATGACGAAGCCTTCGCTTCGCGTGGGGATGGTGGCCAACAAGCCCGGCGCACCAGGGAGAACGCGAAGCAGCCGTTAAAACCAATCGCGCAGGGAGGGCCGGATGATCCGGCGCGTACCTGTGGTTCCTGCCGCCAGCATTTTCCTTCGCTGGCGGGCCATGGGTGGTGTGCCGAGTATGAACGACAGCTTGGAGGTGGAAGTCCTCTATCCAGCCTGATGGCGGCGAAGGATTAGCGAAGCGCAAGGGCGTCATCGCGAGGTGGGGTCTGAAGACAGCGTGGAGCAAAGCCGCGGCCCGATGAACAAACATCGGATGTGAGGCCTACCCGGCCGGACGAGCGAGCCACCAATCGCGAAGTCCACGGTCATCAAGGGGCGGGGTGGTAGATCCGACGGGCATGCGGTGAAGGCGGTCGGTCTTACCTCGGGAGATCTGCGTCGTGTCCCGGCAACGGGACTGAGGTCGTTGCAAGGCGATCTGAACGCGACGCAGAAGTCAGCAGAGGGCATAGTAGGCGGCAGCGTACCGCCGAAGGCCCGAACGATGGAAGTTCTGGTGGAGCGGTGATCTCGCACGACCCAATGCGGCAGGAAGCTCAGAGCAATCTGAACCCTCGCCCCGGACCGAGGGGTGAAGCCCCGCGGGCCGGCGCCGGGGCGGCCGAAGCTCGCGCGGCGAAAGCCTGTCTCGATCAGACGGCGGTCGCGGGACCGTCGATGGAAAGGATCGTCGCACGTGAGAACCTGAAGAAGGCATTGGACCGAGTGAAGCGCAACAAGGGCGCGGCGGGGGTCGACGGGATGACCGTGGATGATCTGCCGGCCTACCTGAAGGTGAACTGGCTCGCGATCCGCGCCCAACTGCTCGACGGCACCTACAAGCCGCAGCCGGTGCGGCGTGTCGAGATTCCGAAGGCATCGGGCGGCGTCAGGCTGCTCGGCATCCCGACGGTGCTCGACCGCTTCATCCAGCAGGCGGTTCTGCAGGTGCTGCAAAGCGAATGGGATCGGACGTTCTCCGAGACGAGCTTCGGCTTCCGGCCGGGCCGCTCGGCGCATCAGGCGGTGGCGAAGGCGCAGACCTACATTGCGTCCCGGCACGCGGTCGTGGTGGATATCGATCTGGAGAAGTTCTTCGACCGGGTCAATCACGACATCCTGATGGGGCTGGTCGCCAAGCGGGTTGCCGACAAGCGACTCCTGAAGCTGATCCGCGGCTTCCTGACTGCGGGCGTGCTGGAGGGAGGGCTGGTCAGCCCGACGGAGGAAGGAACGCCGCAAGGCGGGCCGCTCTCGCCGCTGCTGTCGAACCTGATGCTGGACGTGCTGGACAAGGAGCTGGAGAGGCGAGGTCATCGCTTCGTGCGCTATGCCGACGACTGCAACATCTATGTGCGCAGTCGGAAGGCGGGCGAGCGGGTGATGGCGAGCATCGAGAGATTCCTGGAACGGCGCCTCGAGCTCAAGGTGAACAGGGCCAAGAGCGCGGTCGCCAGACCGAGCCACCGCAAGTTCCTGGGCTTCAGCTTTACGCAGGGGAAGAAGCCGCGCCGGCGCATCGCGCCTGAGGCCATTGCCCGTTGCAAGGCGAGAGTTCGGGAGCTGACGGGGCGACAGTCTGGCCGAAGCCTGGAGCAGATCATCGAGAAGCTGGCGCTGTATCTGAAGGGATGGCGCGGCTACTTCGGGTTCTGCGAGACGCCGTCGGTGTTGCGCAAGCTCGATGAGTGGATCAGGCGGCGGTTGCGCGCCGTCGTCTGGACCCAATGGAAGTGCGGTCCTACTCGCTTCGACGAGCTGCGACGCCGCGGCGTCGACCGGGAGACGGCGCTTAAAACCGCCGGCAACCCACGTGGTCCCTGGCGGCTCGCCAACAGCGCCGCACTGGCCAACGCTCTGCCAAGGTCCTTGTTCGCCTCACTCGGCCTGCCTTTCCTCGCAGCCCGCAAAGCCGCTTAATCCGCCGAACCGCCGTATACGTGATCCGTATGTACGGTGGTGTGGGAGGGGTGGAGTCGCGAGACTCCCCCCTATCCCGATCGGTCGGCACCCGGCTCTCCCTGCGCCCTCATGATTTCGAGGGCGAGACGATCGGCACAGCTCGGGCGCAAAGCGCGCCGCGAGGCTGATAGGTCTTGCCCTAAACGAGAAAGACCACGGCGGTCATGGTGATCACTCAACACGAAGGCGGTGCCCACCCTCCCCTGGAGGGGGAGGGTCGCCTCACGGAGAGCGAAGCGAAACGTGAGGCGGGGTGGGGTGATCTCTCCTCTGGCGCTGGCGTGCGTGGAGAGATCGCCCCACCCCGCTCGCCCGCTTCGCGCGCGATCGACCCTCCCCCTCCAGGGGAGGGTGGAGGCTCGCAGCCGGCAGCAGCGGCTGCATCACGGGCGTTGAAAGGAGGATTATCGGCTGGCTCGGGGACGAGCGTGTCGCCGATGTCCCGAAGACATCAGCTAAATCTTTGCCATCCAATCAGATCGCGAGGCGCATCAGCGCCGTCGTCTGTCACAGAGTTCTGTGCGGGGGAGGTCACCACCAAAATGGTGCCCAGGAAAGGACTCGAACCTTCACGGCCGTTAAGCCACTGGCACCTGAAGCCAGCGCGTCTACCAATTCCGCCACCTGGGCATGGGGGCGCTGTGTACGGATCGAACGGGCGCTTGTCAAACCGCTGAACGCCCAAGATGACAATTTTTCTCACCCCATGCGCAAAAACACGGCTCCCTTTTCCGCGGTGCGGGCGATGGGCTATACAGCGGCCCAGGATGGCGGGCCGCGGGGTGCGAATCGCCGCTGACAGCTATCTCGTCCGGGGCGGACCGACCGCCCGGCAATCCCAGGACTCATTCCATGGCATCGAATCTGGACACATTGGTTACCGTCTTCGGCGGCTCCGGCTTCGTCGGGCGCAACGTGGTCCGGGCGCTGGCCAAGCGCGACTACCGCATCCGCGTCGCGGTGCGTCGGCCGGAGCTGGCCGGCCATCTGCAGCCGCTCGGCCGGGTCGGCCAGATCCACGCCGTACAAGCCAATCTGCGCTATCCCGACTCGGTCGCATCAGCGCTGCGCGACAGCCATGTCGCGATCAACCTCGTCGGCGTCCTGACCGAGAGCGGCGCGCAGACCTTCGAGGCCGTACAGGCCGAGGGCGCCGCCACCGTCGCCAAGGCGGCGGCCGCCGCTGGCGCCCGCGTGGTGCATGTCTCGGCGATCGGCGCCGACGCCGAGTCGGCGTCGAGCTATGCCCGCGCCAAGGCGGCCGGCGAGGCCGCCGTGCTGGCCGCGGTGCCCGAAGCCGTGATCATGCGCCCCTCGGTCGTGTTCGGCCCCGAGGACCAGTTCACCAACCGCTTTGCGGCGCTCGCGCGGGTCTCGCCGTTCCTGCCGCTGATCGGCGGCGGCGAGACGAAGATGCAGCCGGTCTATGTCGGCGACGTCGCCACTGCGGTGGCCGATGCGGTCGACGGCAAGGCGCAGCCGGGCGCGACCTACGAGCTCGGCGGGCCTGAGGTGCTGAGCTTCCGGGAAATCCTGAAAATCATCCTCGACATCACCGACCGCGACCGCGCGCTGCTGCCGCTGCCGTTCGGGCTCGCCAAACTGCAGGCCGCAATCCTGCAGTTCGCGCCGGGCCCGCTGAAGCTGACGCCGGACCAGGTCGAGCTCTTGCGCCACGACAACGTGGTGTCGGAGGCGGCAAAGGCGGCCGGGCTGACCTTGCAGGGCCTCGGCATCACGCCTGACTCGCTCGAGGCGGTCGCCCCGCAATATCTCTGGCGCTTCCGTCCGTCCGGGCAGTTCCAGCGCAAGAACGCGTGAGGGGCCACCGGCCTCTCCACGTCATTGCGAGGAGCGAAGCGACGAAGCAATCCAGAGTCTCGCCCACCAAACTGGATTGCTTCGCTTACGCTCGCAATGACGGTGGATGGAGCTGGGGCTCAGCTCACTTCCCCAGCGCCAGCGCGATCAGGCCGAGGGTGCCGACGATGACGCGCCACCAGGCGAACAGCACGAAGCCGTGGCGGGTGACGTAGCCGAGGAAGGCCTTCACCACGATCATGGCGGTGATGAAGGAGACGACGAAGCCGATCGCGATGAGGCCGAGGTGATCGGACGTCATCTCGGCGCGGCTCTTGTAGAAGTCGTAGACGAAGGCGCCGACCATGGTCGGGATCGCCAGGAAGAAGGAGAACTCCGCGGCCGAGCGCTTGTCGCCGCCGAGCAGCATCGCCGCCACGATGGTGGCGCCGGAGCGCGACACGCCGGGGATCATGGCGAGGCACTGCGCGACGCCGATCCACAGATACATCATGAGCGGATAGCGCGTGGCGTCGTGCTCCCGCGGCTTGAGATCGATCTGATCGACCCACAGCAGGATGGCGCCGCCGACGATCAGCGAGAAGCACACGACCCAGGGATCGAACAGGAGCGCCTTGATGTACTTGCCGGCGATGAGGCCGATGATGACGGCGGGCAGGAAGGCGATCAGCACGCCGATGATGAAGCGGCGGTCGTCAGGGTTCGTCAGCGCGCCGATCGCGACGCGCGACAGCTTGAAGAAGTACAGCGCGACGATGGCGAGGATGGCGCCGAGCTGGATCAGGATCGCAAAACTCTTCCAGAAGCCCTCGTCGCCGAGCCCGAAGAAGCGCTCCGCCAGCAACAGATGGCCGGTCGAGGATACGGGAAGAAACTCGGTGACGCCCTCGATTATGCCGAGAAGCACCGCCCGCAGCGTATCTGACATCATTGATCGGATCCTGGATTGCCGGCAAAACGCGGCCCTTCTCGCCTATTCGGCTCCCGCCCGCAATTGCAAAAAGCGCTCGAACCGGCCACATCCGATGAATGAACCGGCGTGTGATCGGCCATGCGAATCAGAACGAGGCAATGCCGGACAGCGGATCGGGCGCGCTGATCGCTGTTCCCGAAAGCGCCGTTTCCCGCATGACCGCCCGTCGCCCTACTGCTTACACTTTCGCCGACCATGCGCTAATGGTCCGATTCGCGAGCGCACCCGCGCGCCGGTATCGGGACGAGGCGTCGGTGCGAACCGATGGTTGATTGTTCGTTAAGCGCCGTAGCCGCGGAATCGTCGAAAGGCTCCATGTACACGCTCTACCACCATCCCTTCTGCCCGCATTCACGCTTCGTCCGGCTGGTGCTCGGCGAATACGGGCTCGATCTGCGCCTGGTGGAGGAACGCGCCTGGGAGCGCCGCGAGGCGTTCCTCGTGCTCAATCCCGCGGCCACCACGCCGGTGCTGTCGGTCGAAGGCCTGCCGCCGGTGCCCGGTGTCGGCGTGATCGCCGAGTTCATCGACGAGACCTGCGGGCCCGAGATGGGCGATCGCCGGCTGATGCCGGCGTCGGCGGCCGAGCGCGTCGAGGTGCGCCGGCTGATGGACTGGTTCAACACCAAGTTCTTCGAGGAGGCCTCGAACCTGCTGGTCACCGAGCGCATCTACAAGCGCTTCATGAGCGAGGAGGATGGCGGCGGGCCGCCATCGACCGACGTGATTCGCGCCGCCAAGACCAATGTGCGCTATCATCTCGCCTATATCGGCTGGCTGGCGCAGCGGCGCAATTTCCTGGCCGGCGACCGGCTGACCTATGCCGACCTGGCCGCCGCCGCGCATCTGTCTGCGATCGACTATCTGGGCGACGTGCCATGGATCGAGGACGACGCAGCGAAGGCGTGGTACGCGCGGGTGAAGTCGCGGCCGTCGTTCCGGCCGCTGCTCTCCGACTGGCTGGCGGGCGTCCCGGCGTCGCGGACCTATGTGGACCTGGACTTCTGAGCGCAGATAGGCCCACGCCGGAGACGTTGAAGGCGGCGCTGGCCGCCGAGGCGCAACGGCTGGGCTTCGATGCCATCGGCATCACCGCCCCGGTCGTGAGCGCCGAGCGGGCCGCCGCGTTCGAACGCTTCCTCGCCGCCGGCCAGCACGGCGACATGGACTGGCTGGCGCGCGAGCCGTCCCGCCGCACCGATCCCGCCGCGCTGTGGCGCGAGGTCCGCAGCATCATCATGCTCGGCGTCAATTACGGCCCCGACGAGGATCCGCGTGCGGTCCTGTCCCAGCGCAGTAACGCTGCGATTTCGGTCTATGCCCGCGGCGACGACTATCACGACGTCATCAAGAAGAGCCTCAAGACACTCGCCCGCTGGCTGGTCGCACAGGCCGGTTGTGATGTGAAGGTGTTCGTCGACACCGCGGCCGTCATGGAGAAGCCGCTGGCCGAAGCGGCCGGGCTCGGCTGGCAGGGCAAGCACACCAACCTGGTGTCGCGCGGTTTCGGCTCCTGGCTGTTCCTCGGCGCCATCTACACCACGCTGGACCTGCCCGCCGATGCGCCGGAGCGCGATCATTGCGGCTCGTGCCGAGCCTGCCTCGACAGCTGTCCGACCGCGGCGTTCCCGGCCCCCTACAGCCTCGATGCGCGGCGCTGCATCTCGTATCTCACCATCGAGAACAAGGGGCCGATCCCGCGCGAGTTCCGCAAGGCGCTGGGCAACCGCATCTACGGCTGCGATGACTGCCTCGCCGCCTGCCCGTGGAACAAGTTCGCGCAAGCGGGGCGCGAGGCGAAGCTGGCGGCCCGCGAATCGCTGCGGTCCCCCGATCTCGCCGCGCTGGCGGCGCTCGACGACGCCGCGTTTCGCGCACTGTTCACGAAATCGCCGATCAAGCGCGTCGGCCGCGACCGCTTCCTGCGCAACGTGCTGATCGCGATCGGCAACTCCGGCGATGCGGCGCTGACGCCGGCCGCCGAACGGCTTGCCGCCGATCCGAGTCCGCTGGTGCGCGGCGCCGCCGCCTGGGCGCTCGCGCGGCTGCTCGACGAGGCCGCCTTCGCGCGACGTGCGGAGGCGGCGCTGACGTCAGAGACCGACGAGAGCGTCCGCGCGGAATGGCAAGCCCGATGCTGAAGCGGGCCGCCTCAGCCCATCTCGCCGACGGCGGCCAGCATGCGCGCGATGTCCTGCGGACGCGACAGCCGGTGGTCGCCGTCCTGGATCATGGTCAGCACCACGTCTTCGGCCGGCAGGCGGTGGGTCAGTGCGAACGCGTGCTGCCAGGGGACGTCCGGGTCCTGCGCGCCCTGCAGGATGCGCACCGGGCAGCCGACCTTGATGGCGCCGCCGAGCAGGAGATGATTGCGCCCGTCCTCGATCAGCGCCCTGGTGATGGGATAGGGCTCGCCATACTCCGACGGACGCATCCAGACGCCCTTGGACTCGATCTCGGTCCGGACCGCCGGCGGGAAGCCCTTCCACATCAGCTCCTCGGTGAAATCGGGCGCCGGGGCGATCAGGACCAGGCCAGCCAGCGTCGCCTCCGCCGGGTCCTTGAGCAGCTCGCGCGCCAGCAGCAGCGCCATCCAGCCGCCCATCGAGGAACCGATCACGACCTGCGGTCCGCGGCAGATTTGCCGGAACACCGCGACGCTCTCCTCGAGCCAGCGGCCGATGGTGCCGTCGACGAAGCGGCCGCCGGATTCACCGTGGCCGGAATAGTCGAAGCAGACGCAGGCGCGGCCGCGCTCGGCGGCCCAGGCGTCGAGCGCCAGCGCCTTGGTGCCTTTCATGTCGGAATTGAAGCCACCGAGCCAGAACAGCCCGGGCGGGCGGCCTGGCCGCGCCCGCACCGCGATCCGGCGCGACGATTCGCCCGCGCCGACGGTGACGAAGACGGGCGTATCGGCATTTTCTGCAGCAGGGTTCATGGATCGTTACTCGATTTCGGGGGCTGTGTGGGCGAACCAGCCGGTCGCGTCAATCCGCTCGACCGGGCGCTGCCGCTTGCGAAAGGGCCCCGCGCACTCTATGTCCGCGAGCGGAACCACGAGGCCTCGAAAGTGCGGTTTTGATCGCCATTCTTGGCCATGTGGTCCCTTTGGGGGAATGCACGGCCGCGCCGAAGCCCTGCGCGTGCGACGCAAGAGCCATGACGGCCGGATGTTAATTCGACGCACGGGACGCCAGCTGTCTTGCCCGCGAGGGCATCTTCCTTCAAAATAGTCGCCTTCTTCCACAACCTTGGAGAACTACCCATTCGCCGCCCCAATCGAGCCCCGCCCGCTGCCGTCAAAGACGGGCCGCGCACAAATGATGAGATTCGCAATGCGCAGATCCAGCTGATCGATTCAGAAGGTACCAACCGCGGCACTGTCGAGACCGTGGTTGCGATCAAGATGGCCGCTGATGCCGGCATGGATCTGGTCGAGATTTCGCCGAACAACAATCCTCCCGTCTGTAAGATCATGGACTACGGGAAGTACAAGTATTCGGCGCAGAAGAAGGCCGCCGAGGCCCGCAAGAAGCAGAAGGTCGTCGAGATCAAGGAGATCAAGCTCCGCCCGATGATCGATGATCACGACTACGACGTGAAGATGCGGGCGATGCAGCGCTTCTTCGAAGAGGGCGACAAGGTTAAGATCACACTGCGCTATCGCGGCCGCGAAATGGCGCACCAGGAGATCGGCACCAAGCTGCTCGACAAGGTCAAGTCCGACGTCGCGGCTTTCGCCAAGGTCGAGCAGGACGCGCGGTTCGAGGGACGCCAGGTGGTCATGGTTCTGGCCCCGCGCTAGTCGCCAGCCACCGACGCACCAAACCGAGCCCGCCACACGTCTGGCGGGCTTTTCTCTTGAGGGCCCCGTCAGAACCGCTCTTTGCGGGCGTGGATCAGGACCTGCCACCGCCCGCTGCAGCTGCCGGAGGAGCCTTTGCGGCTCCACCGAACGGAGCCGGCCGGTGCCGGTGGCCGAGGGCCGCCCTGGGATACCTGTACCCGCAGCTCACATGTCGGCTGACCATGGCTCGGACGAGCCGATTCGGCGGTTCAGCGTTGCCAAGAGCCACCGTCTCTGGCATAAGCGCGGCCTTCGTCGCCCGGCTGATCAAGGGCTGCCGTGGCGATGTCCCTGTGCGGGTGGATCCTTGTTTGGACCCAATACCTGAGCACAACCAACGCTCTAACGAGCATTTTCGCCTGATGGCGCCGCTTTTGCGGGCGGCTTGCCGTTGGCATGAAGGAGAGCCAAATGCCCAAGCTGAAGACCAAATCCGGCGCCAAAAAGCGCTTCAAGGTGACTGCCACCGGCAAAGTGATGCACGCCCAGCGCGGCAAGCGCCACGGCATGATCAAGCGGACGAAGAAGCAGATCCGGCAGCTGCGCGGCACCCGCGTGCTGTTCAAGACCGACGGCGACAACGTCAAGAAGTACTTCTTGCCGAACGCCTGACCGGCCTCTCGCTTCCGAAACCCTGGCCGCCTCCAAGCCGCGGCTGATCGTCATCTCTGAATCCAAGGATACCCGGCATGTCTCGCGTCAAACGCGGTGTGACCGCCCACGCCAAGCACAAGAAAGTCTTCAAGGCCGCCAAGGGCTATTACGGCCGCCGCAAGAACACGATCCGCACCGCCAAGCAGGCCGTCGAGAAGGCCGGCCAGTATGCGTTCCGCGATCGCAAGCGCAAGAAGCGCACCTTCCGCGCGCTCTGGATCCAGCGCCTGAACGCCGCCGTGCGTCCGTTCGAGCTCACCTACAGCCGATTTATCGACGGCCTGTCCAAGTCCGGCATCACCGTCGACCGCAAGGTGCTGTCGGATCTCGCGATCAACGAGCCCGCCGCGTTCCAGGCGATCGTTGAGAAGGCCAAGGCGGCGCTCGCCGCCTGATCGCCCTTCCTCATCGCGAGGACTGCAAAGCGGCCGACGATCTCGGCCGCTTTTTGCTGTTCGGCGACATCGATCCTTTCGCTTGACCCCTGTCGCCCGCGCGGCGACAACCCAGCCGCCTTTGTCCCGCGGAGATTTTGACCGTGTCCGACCTCGCCTCGCTCGAGACCTCGATCCTCGACCAGATCGCCACCGCCGGCGATGAAGCCGCGCTGGAAGCCGTGCGCGTCGCAGCCCTCGGCAAGAAGGGCTCGATCTCGGCGCTGCTGGCCACGCTCGGCAAGATGTCTCCCGACGAGCGCAAGACGCAAGGCGCGGCAATCAACCTTGCCAAGGACAAGGTCACGCAGGCGCTCGCCGCACGGCGCGAGGTGCTCAGGGCCGCTGCGCTGGACGCGCGGCTCGCGGCCGAGACCATCGACGTCACCCTGCCGCTGCAGGATTCGCCGGCCGAGACCGGCCGCATCCATCCGCTCAGCCAGGTGATGGACGAATTGACCACGATCTTCGCCGACATGGGCTTCTCGATCGCGGAAGGCCCCGATGTCGAGACCGACGACTACAACTTCACCAAGCTGAACTTCCCGGAAGGCCATCCGGCGCGCGAGATGCACGACACGTTCTTCTTCAATCCGAAGCCGGACGGCTCGCGCATGCTGCTGCGGACCCACACCTCGCCGGTGCAGGTGCGGACCATGCTGAGCCAGAAGCCGCCGATCCGCGTCATCTGTCCGGGCCGCACCTACCGCATCGATTCGGACGCGACCCACACGCCGCAATTCCACCAGGTCGAAGGCCTCGTCATCGACAAGGGCTCGCATCTCGGCCACCTCAAATGGATCCTGCACGAGTTCTGCAAGGCGTTCTTCGAGGTCGACCACATCAACATGAAATTCCGGCCGTCGTTCTTCCCGTTCACCGAGCCGTCGCTCGAGGTCGATATCCAGTGCCGCCGCGACAAGGGCGAGATCCGCTTCGGCGAGGGCGAGGACTGGCTGGAGATTCTCGGCTGCGGCATGGTGCATCCGAACGTGCTGCGCGCCTGCGGCATCGATCCCGACGAGTACCAGGGTTTTGCCTGGGGCATGGGCATCGACCGCATCGCGATGCTGAAATACGGCATGAGTGATTTGCGCCAGCTGTTCGAGGGCGACGTCCGCTGGCTGTCGCACTACGGCTTCAAGCCGCTCGATGTGCCGACGCTTGCCGGGGGATTGAGCGCGTGATCCGTCTCGACCTCTCCGCACGGGTGGTCGGACTCCCTCTCCCGCTTGCGGGGGAGGGCTGGATCCCCCGCGCGCGCGCTTCGACAACCACCGGTTTCTCCGTTCCCTCCCCCCTTGTGGGGGAGGGTCAGGGAGGGGGGTAGCCCCGGATGCCGCACGCAGTTGTCAGCGAGCGCCATCGCCGCCGGGCGAAGCAACTTCGCCAGGCGATGACGCGCGCCGAGACACTGCTCTGGCGCTACATCAAGGCGAACCGGATCGATGGCGCCAGCTTTCGCCGCCAAGTCCCGTTTCGTAACTACATTGCTGACTTCGTCTGCTTCTCGGCAAAGCTTGTCATCGAACTCGACGGGGAATCGCATGATTTCGCCGAACGGCAGGCAAGAGACGCCCAACGCGACGCATTCTTCGCAGCCGAAGGCTTTGAAGTCCACCGCTTCACCAACGAGCAGGTGTCTTCGAACTTGGAAGGCGTCGTTGAAGCCATCCGTCAGGCTCTCGCCGTCCGCGCCCGTGGCTTACCCCCCTCCCCAACCCTCCCCCACAAGGGGGGAGGGAGCGGAGAGAGCTGTGCAAGCGGCCAAGACGGCACATACGAAGCCAACACACACGATACAAACACCAGCAAGATCCGAGGCATGCAGCCATGAAATTCACTTTGTCCTGGCTGAAGGACCATCTCGACACCGATGAGTCGGTGGAGACGCTCGCCGACAAGCTCACCATGATCGGCCTCGAGGTCGAGCATCTCGAGGACAAGGCGAAGCTGCTCGCGCCGTACAGAATCGCGCGCGTCGTTTCCGCCGAGCAGCACCCGAACGCCGACCGCTTACGCGTCTGCATGGTCGACACCGGTGACGGTGGCGCGCCGGTGCAGGTGGTGTGCGGTGCGCCGAACGCGCGCGCGGGTCTGGTCTCGGTGTTCTCGCCACCCGGCACCTACATCCCCGGCAAGAACATCACGCTCTCGGTCGGCACGATCCGCGGCGTCGAGAGCCGTGGCATGCTGTGCTCCGCGGCCGAGCTGCAGATTTCCGACGATCACGACGGCATCATGGAGCTGCCGGAGGATGCGCCGATCGGCACTCCTTACGCGGAGTGGGCCGGCCTCGGCGATCCCATGTTCGAGATCAACCTGACGCCGAACCGCCAGGACTGCACCGGCGTGCACGGCATCGCCCGCGACCTCGCCGCCGCCGACATGGGCAAGCTGAAGGACCCCGGCATCAAGCCGGCGAAGGGCGAGCTCCCCTGCCCGGTGAAGGTCACGGTCGAGGACGAGAAGCTTTGTCCGGGCTTCGCGCTGCGACTGGTGCGCGGCGTCAAGAACGGCCCGTCGCCGAAGTGGCTGCAGCAGCGCCTGACCTCGATCGGCCTGCGCCCGATCAACGCGCTGGTCGACATCACCAACTACATGACCTTCGACCGCGCGCGTCCGCTGCACGTGTTCGACGCCAAGAAGGTGAAGGGCAATCTGGTCGTCCGCCGCGCGCGTGACGGCGAGACCTTGCTCGCGCTCGACGGCCGTACCTACACGCTCGACCATTCGATGTGCGTCATCGCCGACGATTCCGGCGTCGAATCGCTCGCCGGCATCATGGGCGGCGAAGCCTCCGGCTGCGATGAAGACACCACCGACGTGCTGATCGAATCGGCGCTGTGGAACGAGATCAACATCGCCCAGACCGGCCGCAAGCTCGGCATCAATTCCGACGCGCGCTACCGCTTCGAGCGCGGCGTCGATCCGGCCTTCATGGTGCCGGGCCTGGAGATGGCGACCAGGCTCGTGCTCGAGCTGTGCGGCGGCACGCCGTCGGAGACCGTCGTCGTCGGCAATCCGTTTGGTGATGACCGTATCATCGATTTCCCACTGACCGAGGTGAAGCGGCTGGCGGGCATCGAGGTGCCGCTGACCGAGATGCGGCGGATCCTGACGCATCTCGGCTTCGTGGTCGCCGGCAACGGCCCGGTCGTGAAGGTCGCGGTGCCCTCCTGGCGCAGCGACGTGCATGGCAAGGCCGACATCGTCGAGGAGGTCGTGCGCATCGTCGGCGTCGACAAGGTGCCGATGACGCCGTTCGAGCGCGGCGATGCCCCGCGAAAGCCGGTGCTGACGCCGATCCAGCTGCGCACCCGGCGCGCCAAGCGCGCGCTGGCGGCGCGCGGCATGGTCGAGGCCGTGACCTGGTCGTTCATCTCCAAGCCGGCGGCCGAGCTGTTCGGCGGCGGCAAGGCCGAGCTCGCGCTTGCGAACCCGATTGCCGCCGATCTCTCCGACATGCGGCCGAGCCTGCTGCCGGGACTGATCGCAACCGTGCAGGCCAACGCCGATCGTGGCTTCGGCGATGCCGCGATCTTCGAGGTCGGGCAGATCTTCAAGGGCGATGGCCCCGCGGACCAGCTCATGGCAGCGAGCGGCATCCGCCGTGGCGTCGCGTCGGCGAAGGGTCTCGGCCGACATTGGACGGGATCGCAGGCGGCGAGCGCTTACGACGCGAAGGCTGATGCACTCGCCGTGCTGGCGGCCGCCGGCGCGCCGATGGCGTCGCTGCAGATCGTCGCCGGCGGCCCCGCCTGGATGCATCCGGGACGCTCCGGCACGATCCAGATGGGACCGCAGAACGTGCTCGGCCATTTCGGCGAGCTGCATCCGCGCACGCTCGAGGCGCTGAAAGCCGACGGGCCGCTCGTCGCCTTCGAGGTGATCCTGGATCGCATTCCGGCCGCCAAGGCGAAGCCGACGCGCGCCAAGGCGGTGCTGGAGCTGTCCGCGTTCCAGCCGGTGTCGCGCGACTTCGCCTTCATCGTCGACCGCAAGGTCAAGGCCGGCGATATCGTGCGCGCCGCGCAGGGCGTCGACAAGAAGCTGATCACCGATGTCGCCGTGTTCGACGTCTACGAGGGCAAGGGCATCGAGGACGGCAAGAAGTCGGTAGCGATCGCCGTCACCCTGCAGCCGCGCGAGAGGACGATGACGGACGAGGAGATCGACGCCGTCACGGCAAAGATCACGGCCGACGTTGGCAAGAAGACCGGCGGCACGTTGCGCGGATGAGCCTGTCCGGGCTCATCCCTGCCGATCTCAGCCTGTTCGCGGCGGTCGCGCTGGCGATCGTCGCTTTCATCGCCGCAACCGCGCGCGGCTTCTCCGGCTTCGGCGCGGCGCTGATCTTCATGCCGCTCGCGAGCAGCTTTGCGACGCCCCGTCTGGTCGCGCCGCTGCTGCTGGTGATCGACTTCGTATCGATGGCCCCAATGGTGGCGCCGGCCTGGCGTGAGGCCGACCGCAAGGCCACCGCCGTGATCGTCGTGGGTGCGTTGGTCGGCGTGCCCGTGGGCACCTATTTCCTCAGCCGGCTGGACCCTGTCACCGTACGCTGGATCATCACCGGTTTCGTGATCGCGCTGCTTGCGCTGCTGCTGTCCGGCTGGCGCTATCGCGGCAGGGAGTACGCCGCGCTGTCGGTCGCTGTCGGCTATATCTCCGGATTCTGCAGCGGACTGGCGCAGACCGGGGGCCCGCCGATCGTCGGCTACTGGCTGGGACGCCCGATCCCGCCAAAGATCGCGCGAGCGAATATCGTGCTGTTCTTCGGCGCATCGGACTTCTTCGCCATGGTGAGCTACGCAATGAGCGGGCTGATCACCTGGGATTCGCTGAAGCTTTCGCTGCTGATCGGTCCGGTCTACGCGCTTGGTGTCGCGTTCGGCGCGTCGCTGTTCGGCCGTGCCAGCGAGCAGGTGTTTCGCGCCATCTGCTATGCGCTGATCGCAATCGCCGTGATCGCCGGCCTGCCGGCCCTCGACGGCGTGCTCGGGCGGGGTTAGCCTTCCTGCAACGAAGCAGACAGGGAGGCCACCGTGATCCATCGGCGAACAATGCTCAAGCTCGCGCTGGGAACGGCCGGCGCCATCGCGGCGCCCGCGGCGTTCGCGCAAGGCGCAAAGACCGGCACGCGGATCGTCTTCCTCGGCACCAAGGGCGGCCCACGCGTCGGCGTGGGCGCTTCGAATCCGGCCAATCTCGTCGTCGTCAACGGCACGCCGTTCGTGATCGATTGCGGCATGGGCGTCAGCCGTCAGCTCGTCAATGCGGGCGTTCCGATCCCGTCGGTCAAGTACATCCTGATCAGCCACCACCATTCCGATCACAATCTCGAATACGGCAATCTGTTCTACAACGCCTGGGCCGCAGGATTGTCGACGCCGATCCGGTCGTTCGGACCGAGGGGCCTGGAGGCGATGACCAGGAGCTTCTGGGAAACTAACAAGTTCGACGTCGACACGCGCATCGCGGACGAAGGCCGGCCAGATCCGCGGCCACTCCTGGTCGCGAAGGATATCGACACGGACGGCGTCGTGCTGAAGACGGCGAACGTGACGGTGACCGCGTTCCGCACGCCACATCCGCCGATCACCGACAACTTCGCGTACAAGTTCGAGACGCCCGACGGCACGATCGTGTTCTCGAGCGACACCGCCTATAACCCGAAGCTTGCAGAGTCTGCCAAGGGCGCCGATGTGCTCGTGCATGAATGCCTCTATGTGCCCGCGGTCGATCGGCTGGTCGCCAAGACGAAGAACGGCTCGACGCTGAAGAAGCACCTGCTCGACAGTCACACGACCACGGAAGACGTCGGACGCATCGCCGCGGCTGCAGGCGTGAAAGTGCTGGTGCTCAGCCACCTCGTACCCGGTGATGATCCCGAAGTGACGGACGAGGACTGGACGCGGGAGGTGAAGAAGAACTACACGGGCCGCATCGTGGTCGCGAAAGACCTGATGGAATTGAAGCTGCCTGTGTAGCCAAGGCGTGCTTCAATCGGCAGCTCGCCTGCATCAGCCGTAGGGTGGGCAAAGGCGCAGCCGTGCCATTTCAACGCTGGAGATCGCAGTTGCGCCGTGCCCACCATCTTGCTGATGAGTTTGCGGATCGACGGTCAATCCTCCGGCGAGGCCGAGCGCACCTTGCCGCGACGGCGCGGTCGCTGCCGCTCACTGCTCGGCTCCGGCTCGGCGTCCTTGATCGCGCCGATCCGGCGCAGCGCGGCTTCGGCGGCGCGCTCGCCGGAGTCCCAGGCGCCGTCGACCGTGCCCCACAGCGTTTCGTGCGTGGCCTCGCCGGCCAGGAACAGCGGGCCCAACGGTTCGCCGAGAATTTTGCGGGCGCCCTGGCTGCCGGGCGTGCCCGCCGACATCGCGCCGAGCACGCCCGGCACCTGGTTCCAGCGCGTGGCTGCGGACGACTTCACCGCTGCGGCGGCTTCACTTCCAAACAGCTTGCCGATCCACTCCCTGGCGAAGTCGGCCATCGCCGCCTCGCCCTGCGCTGATAGTTCGCGGCCGAAGGCGCCGGCAACATCGACGGTACAAAGCGACGATCCACCGATATTGGCAAGCAGCAGACCCGTGCGGTTGGAATTGCTCTGCTCGATGATGACCTCGTCCCGCGACAGGCCGAGCGGATTGCCCGCCAGCATCAGCGCAATGTGATCATAGCTGCCGAGGCTGAGCTTGGCGGCGGCGTCGAGCTGCCGCTTCGGCAGCTCGGGCGCGAACTTGATGGCGCCTGACGTCAGCACGTTGGTCGACACCGTGAGGATGACGGCGCGCGTCGCGATTCGCCCCGCCGGCGTTTCCACCGCGACGTCGCGGTTGGTCCACACGACGCGTGTTGCCGGAGTCGACAGCGATGACGGCAACGATTCGCCGAGCTTGGCGAGGAACGTGCCCAACCCCTGCCGGCAGGCCAGCGGAGCGCTGCGACCCTGTGCGCGCGCCTTGTCCATCGCGGAGAGATCGGCGAGATCCTTTCCGGTCGCGCTGGCGCCGAGTACGAACGCGGTGGTGCTGGCCCAGTCGCCCAGATCTTTCGGCAGCGCCGCGCCGCAGGAGGTATCAAGCTTGCCGCGCGCCGCCTCGTCGATGGCGCGATTGGCGCGCACCAGCCCGGCCAGGAACTGCTCGGTCTCGCCGGGCCGCGCATTGCGCCGGCCGACCCGGATCTTTTGCCCGACGGGAGCCGCGACGAGATCGAGTCCGACGCCGCGCGCGAGCCTTCCGATGGGATTGCTGTCGGCGCTGAGCAGCCAGCGGGCGCCGCGATCGAACGGCACGCCGAAGGTGGCGACATCCGTGCTGCAGCGGCCGCCGAGCTGCGGCGAGGCCTCCAGCACCACGACCTTGCGGTTGGCGGCCACGATCCGGCGGGCCGCGGCGATTCCCGCCGCACCCGCCCCGATCACGACAATGTCAGCCTCGCGCGGAACAGCCGCCTGCGCGGCACGGCCTGAGATGGGCAGCGCGGCCAGCGCCGCGGAAGCGGAGAGGAAGCCGCGGCGCGTGAAGTTCATGACATGGTTTCCGAAAGCTTTGAACGAAACGAATACCGACCGAATTTGCCGTATCTGCCGCGCTGCGGCAACCGGGATGGTAAACGCGATACCGTGCGGACTGCTTCGACTATGAACCAAATTGCAACCGCAATCGACCATCATGGAAGAAGGGAAAAAGCCGGCGACCGGCCGAGGTCGCCCGGGGAGCGTTATGGGTATCGTGCTCGACCAGATCGGCAAGCTGATTGCCGCCTATCTCCAGAAGGAGATCCCCGGCTATGAGCCGTTCACGCCGAGCGATCCGGACTACCTGCGCAAGGACGTCCAGCCCGGCGACGTGCTGTTGGTCGAGGGCAACAGCCGCATCTCCGGCATCATCAAATATCTCACGCAATCGACCTGGTCGCACGCCGCGCTCTATGTCGGCCCCATCGATGGCGCCGTCGAGCCCGACGGGGAGCCGCATGTGCTGGTCGAGGCCTATGTCGGCGACGGCGTGATCTCGGCGCCGCTGTCGAAATACTTCGCCTATCATACCCGCGTGTGCCGTCCGGTCGGACTGACCTATGAGGACCGGCACACGGTGTGCCGCTACGCCATCAATCGCATCGGCTTCGGCTACGACACCAAGAACATCATCGACCTGATGCGCTATCTGATCCCGATGCCGATTCCGCAACGCTGGCGGCGGCGCATGATCGCGCTGGGTTCGGGCGATCCGACCAAGATGATCTGCTCGGCGCTGATCGCGCAGGCGTTCGACGCGGTCCGCTATCCGATCCTGCCGAAGATCACGCGCGCCCCCTCACGGCGCGCCAAGCGCGAGATCCTGCACATCCGCGATTCGTCGCTCTACATGCCGCGCGACTTCGACATCTCGCCCTATTTCGAGATCGTCAAGCCGACCATCGTCAATGGATTCGACTACACGACGCTGCACTGGGCCGACAAGCAGAAGCCGCTCGCGGAGGTAGCGGGCGAGTTCGCCGTGTTTCCAGGCTCCGTCACAGCGCCGCCGCTCGTTCCTGAGGCGGCTGACGAAGAGGCGGCGCAGCCGGTTCCGGCTGAGGAAATGATGATCGAGGAAGTCAGCGAACGGCTCGTCGTCAACGAGCATTACCTCGTCGCCGAGCCGGTGCGGCAGGTCGCGCCGCGCGCGGCTGCCCGACGGCACAAGGTCGCGGTTTGATCGTCATCCATTCTGCTCAGCGATCCGACCGGCCGATCACGTCCATCAGCTCCGCGATCTTCTGCCGCTGATCGGCCTTGTCGCCGGAGGCGATCGCGTGCTCGACGCAATGGGCGACGTGGTCGCGCAGGATCTCCTCCTCGACCCGGCGCAGCGCCGCCCGCACAGCGGAGATCTGGGTCACGATGTCGATGCAGTAGCGGTTATCCTCGACCATCTTCGACAGGCCCCTGACCTGCCCTTCGATCCGGCTCAAACGTTTCTGACAGGATGTCTTGATGTCCTCGCGCATGGGGCCTATATACCCCTACAGGGTATAGGTTTCAAGAGGCTGGGCGATGTCGGAAACCAAACACGAGCATGGTGGCGCGGCCGCCGGCGAGGGCGGATGCGGCTGTGGATCGCACGCGCGCGCGGTGGAAACCGGACACAACCAAGCATCCGCGGACAACTGTTGCAGCGATCGTGCCGGCGCGGCGCCTGACGGCGATTCGGGGGCCTGCTGCGGCGGCTCGGACCACGCTGCGCCTGAACCGGCGAAGGTCACGGATCCGGTCTGCGGCATGTCGGTCGATCCGGCGACCTCGACGCATCGCTTCGAGCATCAGGGTCACACCTTCCATTTCTGCTCGGCCGGGTGTCGCACCAAGTTCGCCGCCGATCCCGCCAAGTATCTCGCAGCCGCCGCTGCACCTGCAGCCGCGCAGTCGTGCTGTGGCGGTGATGAGCACCATGCGCATGAGCATGACGCTTCAAAAGTCATCGACCCCGTCTGCGGCATGAGCGTCGATCCCGCGACCTCGAAGCATCGCTTCGAGCACGAGGGGCACACCTTCCATTTCTGCTCGGCCGGCTGCCGCACCAAGTTCGCGGCTGATCCCGACAAATATCGCGGCGAACGCGAGTCGCCGCCCGCGATGCCGGCGGGCACGATCTACACCTGCCCGATGCATCCCGAGATCCGGCAGGTGGGCCCAGGCACCTGCCCGATCTGCGGCATGGCGCTGGAGCCCGACGTCATCAGCCTCGACGACGCGCCCAATCCCGAGCTCGCCGACATGACACGGCGATTCTGGATCGGCACCTTGCTCGCCGCTCCCGTCGTCGTGCTCGAGATGGGCGGCCACCTCGTCGGCGGCCATGGCTTTGTCGATCCGATGTTGTCGAACTGGATCCAGCTCGCGTTGGCGACACCAGTCGTGCTGTGGGCCGGCTGGCCGTTCTTCGTCCGCGGCTGGCAATCGGTCCAGACCCGCAATCTCAACATGTTCACCCTGATCGCCATGGGCACGGGCGTCGCCTATGTCTACAGCGTGGTCGCGACCCTGGCGCCGCAGGCGTTTCCGCCGGCGTTCCGCGGCCACGGCGGCGCGGTCGCGGTGTATTTCGAGGCGGCCGCCGTGATCACCGTTCTCGTCCTGCTCGGCCAGGTGCTGGAGCTGCGCGCGCGCGACGCGACGTCGGGCGCGATCAAGGCGCTGCTGCAGCTGGCGCCGAAGACGGCGCGGCGGCTCGACACCGACGGCAACGACCACGAGGTGGAGATCGCCGAGCTCGCGGTCGGCGATCGCCTGCGCGTGCGTCCCGGCGAGAAGGTGCCGGTCGACGGCATCATTCTCGAAGGCCGCTCCTCGCTCGACGAATCGCTGGTGACGGGCGAGTCGATGCCCGTGACCAAGGCCGAAAGCGAGCGCGTCATCGCCGGCACCTTGAACCAGACCGGCAGCTTCGTGATGCGCGCCGACAAGGTCGGCCGCGAGACCCTGCTGTCGCAGATCGTGCAGATGGTCGCCGACGCGCAGCGCTCGCGCGCGCCGATCCAGCGCCTCGCCGACCAGGTCGCGGGCTGGTTCGTGCCGATGGTGATCGCTGCTGCCATTGCCGCCTTCGTCGCGTGGTACGCGTTCGGTCCCGAGCCGCGCTTCGCCTTCGGCCTCGTCGCCGCCGTGAGCGTGCTGATCATCGCCTGTCCCTGCGCACTCGGTCTCGCGACGCCGATGTCGATCATGGTCGGCGTCGGTCGCGGCGCCCAGGCCGGCGTGCTGATCAAGAGCGCCGAGGCGCTGGAGCGGATGGAGAAGGTCGATACGCTGGTCGTCGACAAGACCGGCACCTTGACCGAGGGCAAGCCGAAGGTGACGGCGATCGTCACCGCCGATGGTTTCGACGAGACCGAGGCGCTGCGGCTCGCGGCAAGCGTAGAGCGCGCCAGCGAACATCCCCTCGCCGCGGCCGTCGTCCGTCATGCCACCGAGCGCAACATCAAGCTCGCCGACGTCAAGGGCTTCGACGCGCCGACCGGCAAGGGCGCCCGCGGTGAGGTCGAAGGCAAAGCCATCGTGCTCGGCACCGCCACCTACCTGGCCTCGCTCGGCATCATCACCGATACGCTCGGTGTCGAGAGCAAGCGGCTGCGCGAAGAGGGCGCCACCGTGATCACGATGGCTGTCGACGGCAAGCCGGCAGCGCTGTTTGCGATCGCCGATCCGGTCAAGGCCTCGACGCCGGAGGCGCTGAAGGCCCTCGCGGCCGACGGCATCAAGGTGATCATGCTGACCGGCGACAACCGCACCACGGCCACCGCGGTCGCGCGCAAGATCGGCATCACCGAGGTCGAGGCCGAGGTGCTGCCCGAACAGAAGAGCGCGGTGGTCGCGCGTCTGCGCGCCAGCGGCAAGATCGTCGCGATGGCCGGCGACGGCGTCAACGACGCGCCGGCGCTCGCCGCGGCCGACGTCGGCATCGCGATGGGCACCGGCACCGACGTCGCCATGGAGAGCGCCGGCATTACGCTTCTCCAGGGCGACCTCGGCGGTATCGCGCGGGCGCGAAAGCTGTCGGCGGCGACGATGCGCAACATCCGCCAGAACCTGTTCTTCGCGTTCATCTACAACGCCGCCGGCATCCCGATCGCCGCGGGCGTCCTCTATCCCCTGTTCGGCATCCTGCTGTCGCCGATCATCGCCGCCGCCGCGATGTCGCTGTCGTCGGTGAGCGTGGTCGGCAATGCGCTGCGGCTGCGCGCGACGAGCTTGTGAGGCGACATACAGTCCATCCTCCGTCATTGCGAGCGCAGCGAAGCAATCCAGAGTCCCGCCCACCACCCTGGATTGCTTCGCTG
>NZ_JAUHJF010000027.1:0-65999 GCF_032380995.1 Bradyrhizobium sp. SZCCHNR2028
CTTGAACGGCCGATTCGTCATGCCCCCAAATCTTACCGTGAACACTGAGTTCTTGCCCAGCCTCGTCGGGCAAATCACCTTTCCGATTTTGCGTGATCTCGGCGCACAAAGGCGACGGACGAAGGCCAAATCGCCCCGCCCGGATAAACTCATTTCGCGAGCTATTTCAACGAGGAACGGAAGGACTCCCCTGGCGCTGAAAATCTCCGCTTTCGTTTTTACAGAACTCATGTATGACTCCCCCATCCCGCCTCACCGAGAGGGGCGTACGCGCGGTCGTCACGATATGCGAGGTGGGGATGCGGTGGCCGTGTCGGGTCGCAGCGTGATCTGATCATGCCGACGAACGACGTCGACGCGGACGTGAAATCGTGTGGGCCTGGCCTCCCGGTGCTGAGGCCAAGCGTGTCGTGCCCTTTGCGGGGCTGGCAGGCGACGGGGACAAGAACGCCGATCCCCGAGGCGAGCACGTATAAGCGTTAAGACCGCCGCGCGGGGAATGCCGGATGTTCGGCTGAACCTGTGGTACCTGCCGCCTGCATTTTTTTCGCAGGCGGGCCATGGGTGAGGCCTTCACCCGGCATTCCCTGCGCCCTCTCGTTTGTTTTGGAGGGCGGACGATCGCACGATCCGGGCGTCATGCGCCGCGGGGATGCGAAGTCATGTCCGATATTGCCTGGGATATGGACCTCACGCCGTCGGCATGGCTGGACGGGCCTCATGGTTCGAGACGGCGCTGCGCGCCTCCTCACCATGAGGGTTCAGCTCCGAGAGCGGCGCGGCACATGGACCGTCAGCAGCGTGGTCATGGAGAGAGCGAGAGTGCTGGATCGATCTACACGGTACGTGTTCTGGGCACGACTTCCGCTCCTCACCCTGAGGAGCCCGCCGCAGGCGGGCGTCTCGAAGGGCGAGGCCCGTACGGTGGCCTCATGGTTGGAGACGGCGCTATCGCGCCTCCTCACCATGAGGGTCTCCAGCATTTGCGGGACGTGAGATCGAGCAGACACCAAACGATGCCGCCCTGCTCTCCCGCGCGTTTTTCAGAATCTCGGCAAATCCGGAAACGCCAGCTTGCCGCCATGGACATGCATGCGCCCAAGCTCGGCGCAGCGATGCAGGGTCGGGAAGACCTTGCCGGGGTTGAGCAAACCCTGGCTGTCGAAGGCGCACTTCACCCGCTGCTGCTGGTTGAGGTCGATCTCGGAAAACATCTCCGGCATCAGGTCGCGCTTCTCGATGCCGACGCCGTGCTCGCCGGTCAGGACACCGCCGAGCTCGACGCAGCAGCGCAGGATGTCGGCGCCGAAGGCTTCCGCGCGCTCCATCTCGCCCGGCTTGTTGGCGTCGTACAGGATCAGCGGATGCAGGTTGCCGTCGCCGGCATGGAACACGTTGGCGCAGCCGAGCTGGTATTTTTCCGAGAGCTCGCGGATGCGCGCCAGGGCCTTCGGCAGCGCGCCGCGCGGGATGGTGCCGTCCATGCAGAGATAGTCCGGCGAGATCCGGCCGACGGCGGGAAACGCCGCCTTGCGGCCGGCCCAGAACAAATTGCGTTCGGCCTCGGAGGTCGAGATGCGGCAGGTGGTCGAGCCGCAGGCGTTTGCAATCGTTTCGACGCGGCCGATCAGCTCGTCGACCTCGACGCCGGGGCCGTCGAGCTCGATGATCAGCAGCGCCTCGACGTCGAGCGGGTAGCCGGCATGAACGAAGGCTTCGGCGGCGTGGATGGCGGGCTTGTCCATCATCTCCATGCCGCCGGGAATGATGCCGGCGCCGATGATGCGGGCGACGCATTCGCCGGCGGCCTCGACCTCGGCGAACCCGACCATCAGCGCGCGCGCCGTCTCCGGCTTCTGCAGGATGCGCACCGTCACCTCGGTGACCACGCCGAGCAGGCCCTCGGAGCCGGTGATCAGCCCCATCAGGTCGTAGCCGGCGTTCTCGGCGCATTTGCCGCCGATGCGCAGGACCTCACCGGTCATCAGCACGATCTCGCAGCCGAGCACGTTGTTGGTGGTCATGCCGTATTTCAGGCAGTGCACGCCGCCGGAATTCTCCGCGACATTGCCGCCGATCGAGCAGGCGATCTGCGAGGACGGATCGGGTGCGTAGTAGAAGCCGGCATGCGCAACCGCCTGGCTGATGGCGAGATTGGTGACGCCGGGTTCGGTGACGACGACGCGGTTGTCGAAGTCGATGTCGCGGATGCGCTTGAACTTGCCGAGCCCGAGCAGCACGCCATCGGCCAGCGGCAGCGCGCCGCCGGACAACGACGTCCCCGAGCCCCGCGGAACCACCTTGATGCCCTGCTCGTGGCAATATTTCAGGACTCGCGAGACCTGCGCAGTGGTCTCCGGCAGCACCACGACCATCGGCGGCTGGCGGTAGGCCATCAACCCATCGGACTCGTAAGGCAGCATCTCGGCGGCGCTGTCGATGACGCCTTCGCCCGGCACGATTGCGCGCAGTGCAGCAACGATCTCGTCGCGGCGCGCCAGCACCGCCCGATCAGCTTCCGGCATCATGATCGCCATCGCGTTCCTCCGGCCCTCGATTTGCCCTGGCATATCAATCACAACGGAAACGGTTTGGATAGGCAGCGGATCAGCATCGGAGTTTGCGGCAGAGCAACAAACTCAGCCATTATGCTGATTTGCCTCAGCGCTTCCCCGCTTGTGCGTCGCCTGAGGCCATGCCACAACCTGCGCGCAAACTCGTCTCGTAACCCACAGAGCCTGATCCATGAAGAAAATGACTTTGAGCGCGCTCGTCATCCTCGCCTCGTCGTCGCTGGCGTCTGCCGCGCTGGCGCAGGATGCGGCCGCCGGCAAGACGTCCTTCAACAAGTGCCTGCCCTGCCACGCGATCGGCGAAGGCGCGAAGAACAAGGTCGGTCCGGAACTCAACGGCCTCGATGGACGCAAGTCGGGCAGCGCGCCGGACTACAACTATTCGGAAGCCAACAAGAACTCGGGCATCACCTGGAACGAGGCGGTCTTCAAGGAATACATCAAGGACCCGAAGGCCAAGATCCCCGGCACCAAGATGACCTTCGCGGGCATCAAGAACGAGACCGAGATCAACAATCTCTGGGCCTATGTCGCGTCGTTCGACAAGGACGGCAAGCAGAAGCAGTAAGCGGCCGGCCGCGGCCCTCCGCTCGAGACCTGGAGGCCCCGGCAGACGCCGGGGCCTTTCCATCATCAGGGTGCCGCTTCGACGGCTGTGAGCGCGCTGACCATCCGATCGACCTCGCCCACCACGAGCTCCGGCACCGCATTCTGGACCATGTGCCCGAGGTCGGGCACGACGATCAGGCGCGCCTGGGGCAAGACCCGCGCGAGCGGCCGGGAATGGATCTCGGTATAGACCGTCCTGTCGGCATCGCCGGCCAGGATCGTGACCGGCACCTTGATCTCGCCATAGCGCGGCGCCTGCTCGATCACCGCCTGCTTCAGGGTGACGAGGTCGCGCGCATTGGCCAGGAACTCGCGCGGCCGCAGCAACAGCGGCGTCGCGGTCCGGTCGACGAAATCGTCCGGCATCTCCTGCGGCGCGAACACGCCGCGGGCACCAGGCGCCATCAGCGCCAGGCCGAGCGGCAGCGTGATCGTATGCGCCAGCAAGGGCCCGACCACCGGCGTCGTGACGGCCGCATTGTACTGCCCGACCCCGCCCCGCCAGGGATAGGCGACCGGCGCCAGCATGACGAGGCCCGCGACCCGGTCAGGGAAGTCGAGCGCCATGCGCAGGCCGAGCGCACCGCTCCAGGAATGGACCACGAGGATCACCGGGCCGATGCCGAGCCGGGCCAGCGCCTCGTCCAGCATGCGGGCCTGAACCGCGGGCGTCGAATCCTCGGCGCGATCGCGCGGGCTCCAGCCGTGGCCGGGACGGTCGACCAGGAGCACCCGATGACGCCGGGCGAGCAGGTCGCCGAGCGGCCTGCGCATCGCCTGGAGGTTCGAGCTGGCGCCGTGGACAAGCAGAAGCGGCGGCCGCTCCCCGTCACGCGGCCCGATATCCACAAGATTGATGGTCGCCCCACCGACCTCGACCGCCTCTCCCTGGGCCGGATAGCGTCTTTCCATCAGCACGACGCCAGCCTGGGTCAGCAGCGCCAGCAGCCCCAGGGCCCCCACTACGAGTATTGAAATCATTGATGATTTTCTGCCTGTCACCTGGACAGATACGGGTCAGATCGCAGCAGGTTGCGGCGCCGGCACCCGCCTCCCGTCATTTCGCCCGCGAATCCTGTCATGATGGCGTCGTCGGCCATTTTATAACCATGGTCAGGACATTTCCTCGCAATCAGCCGATGGCCGTGAATTACTTGCGGTCGGGTCATTGCGCAGTCGAAGCACGATGACCGGCCCTGCGTTTAGTTTGGTGTTTTGGGAGGGGGTTACCGATGAGCTTTCGTTCAAGCGAGGCAGCCATCGACGAGATCGTCGCGAGCTGCAACGGCGACCTTCGCGGCGCGCTGAAGGCGCTGCTGCTGGTCAACGAGCATCTCGAGGCCGAGATCGCACAACTCTATGCCGCGGCCGCCCAGTACGGCCTGCCGGACCGCCGCAGCACCGCGTTCCACTGAGCCGCCGGCCCGCTCGCGGGCGAGCCGATCAGTCCTCCTGCGTCATGTCCTTGTTCGGGCACGCGTTGATCGTGGATCTCGCGAGCTTGGCGTCATCCTTCGATTTGAAGGGGCCGGACGCGAACCAGATGTCGCCCATGATCGTGACGACCGGATTGCTGGTCACGATCTCGCAGCGATTGGTGGCGCGGTTGCCGACCACCCAGAACAGATCCGGATCCTCGGCCCAGGCGGCCGACATCGTCGTCGTCACCAGCGCTGCCGTCAGCACCGCCCGCCGCATCGCGTCTCTCCTGCCGAGATCCATCGTTGAGAGGCAGCTAGGTTCGCGTGGCCGGACCGACAAGGACGGCCGCCCAGACGTGGTTAATCGGCCGTTACGGCTAGATGTCGCGCCCCTCGACCTTCTCGGTGAGGGTTTTCACCAGCTCCGGCACCTTGTCGAGATGCGGATTGACCTCGAGCGCCTTGCGGAACGCGTCCAGCGCCCGCTTCTCCTCGCCCAGATCCTGCATGATCATGCCGAGACCTGCGAGCGCGCCGAAGTGCCGCGGCTCACGCAGCAGGACCTGCTGGATGTCGGCAAGCGAGCGGCCGTAATCGTTCTGGAGGTAATAGATGGTCGCACGACGGTTCCAGGCCTCGACATAATCGGGCCGGAGCTTGATCACCGAATCGAGCAATTTGAGCGCAACTTCGTTCTGCTTCGCGTCCATCGCGGCTTTGGAGCGCGACATCAGCAGGGCGACGGTATCGCTGGGGGTCTGCAGCCAGATCGCCCAAATCCGCGCCTCGACATGCTTGGCGCTGATCTCGTCGGGCGCCGCCTTCAGGGCACCGAACAGGAAATCGAGGCCCTTGGTCTTGTCGGCGCCGATCTTCGGCAGCTTGGCCGGAGCCTCGGGCGGCTTTGGCTTGACGCCGGCCCGCGGCTCCCCCTGCGCAAAGGCAAGATGCGGTACCGAAATGACGACAACGGCGAGAAGAATCGCCCGCAAGGATCGCTTGGCCATGCCCCAAGTCTAAACGCAGTCGGCACGTCCTGCAAAGCAGCACGCGCCTCAAAGACCTGTGAGGAGGCCCCTCTTCTCGAGGGGAGATCTACGGGATCAGCCCTGGCGCGCCTTGAAGCGGCGCTGGACCTTGTTGATCACATAGACGCGGCCCTTGCGGCGGACCAGACGGTTGGCGCGATGGCGGCCACGCAGCGACTTCAGCGAGTTACGGACCTTCATGGGACATCCTGATACGTTGAAAGGCCGTGTTGGACAGGCCGGAAGTGGCAAATACAAAGGGAGTTCCGCAAGCGACCAAGTCGCCCGGATTGGCCGGTTTCTAACCACCAGCCCGCCGGATGTCAATCATGGCGGGCCCCGGCTTCAACAGAACCGGCCGGCGACGCGCCCCTCGATCCAACTTGGCGATTGCCAAATTTGTTATATCATATAATCAATTTTCCAAAGCCAAGAACCAACCGCCGGGAACGCCCATGCCCAAGCTCGCTCTGCCCAAGATCGACGATGTCGTCGCCATCGACATCCATACCCATGCCGAGGAGCCCTGCGGCATGCATGCGGATGACGGCTACGACGATTTCCAGGCCCAGATGGCCGACTACTTCAAGTCGCCGCACAAGCATCCGCCGACGGTGCCGGAGACCGCCGCCTATTATCGCTCCAAGAACATCGCCGCGGTGATCTTCCCGGTCGACGCCGAGCGCGAGACCGGCTTTCGGCGCTACAACAATTACGAGATGCTCGAGGTCGCTTCCGACCATCTCGACGTCCTCATCCCCTTCGTCAGCATCGATCCGCACAAGGGCAAGCTCGGCGTGCGCGAGGCGCGCAAGCTGATCGAGGAGTATGGCGTCCGCGGCTTCAAGTTCCACCCGACGATGCAGGGCTTCTACGCCAATGACCGGCTGGCCTATCCGCTGTATGAGGCGATCAACGACGGCGGCGCGATCGCACTGTTTCACACCGGCCAGACCGGCGTCGGCTCGGGCATGCCGGGCGGCATGGGGATGCGGCTGAAATATTCCAACCCGATGTACATGGACGACGTCGCGGCCGACTTCCCCGACCTCAAGATCATCCTCGCCCATCCCTCCTTCCCCTGGCAGGAGGAGGCGCTGTCGGTGGCGACCCACAAGCCGAACGTCTATATCGACCTGTCGGGCTGGTCGCCAAAGTACTTCCCGCCGATCCTGGTGCGCTACATCAACTCGATCCTGCAGGACAAGATGCTGTTCGGCTCGGACTGGCCGGTGATCACCCCCGACCGCTGGCTCGCCGATTTCGCCAAACTCGAGATTCGCGACGAGATCCGGCCGAAGGTGTTGAAGGCCAACGCCCGCAAGCTGCTCGGGATCTGAGACCGTCCGGCGGCTCGTTTCGTCAGCCATCATGCTATCATCCGCAGGCGCGGTGGCCATCAGCCGTAGCGCCTGTATGCTTTCGATCAGGTGAGCGCCGTGCCCTTCAAAGCCGTGGTCTTCGATGCCTATGGCACGCTGTACGACATCCAGTCGGTAGCGGCCGTGACCGAGCAGGCCTTTCCCGGCCATGGCGACATCATCACGCAGATCTGGCGCATCAAGCAGCTCGAATACACCTGGCTGCGCTCGCTGATGCAGCGCTACGTGGATTTCGCCGTCGTGACCCGCGACGCGCTGAGCTACACGCTGCGCATTCTGGGCCTGCAGGCCGATGCCGCGACGCGAGACCGAATCATCGCCAAATATCTCGATCTCGATCCCTACCCCGATGCGAGGGCTGCGCTCGCCGCGATGAAGGATCATCGGCTCGCGATCCTCTCCAACGGCAGCCCTGCGATGCTCGACAGCCTGGTCAAGGCCAGCGGCTTCGATGCTCCGCTCGATGCGGTCATCAGCGTGGATGCCCGGAAGATCTTCAAGCCGAGTCCCCAGGCGTACGCGCTGATCGAGGAGACGCTCGGGTTTACACCCGACGAGGTGCTGTTCGTATCCTCCAACCCCTGGGACGTCTGCGGCGCCAAGGCGTTCGGATTGAACGTCGCCTGGATCGAGCGCGTCACCCCGGACGCCATGGCGGCTGCCTGCAACAAGACCGACCTCGTCGCGCCGCTCACCCTGTTCAAGGCGCTGCGCAGCCAGATGGACGAGTTGGGTTTTGCGCCGGACTATCGTATTGCTGCGCTATCCGAACTGCCCGAGATCGTCGCCAAACATGAGCCTTGATTCCGTCCGCGCCTTCTTCACCGAAAAAGCCCCCGACATCGACGTCCTCGTCTCCAGCCAGAGTTCCGCCACCGTAGCGCTCGCGGCGGAAGCCTATGGTGTCGAGCCGGCCCGCATCGCCAAGACGCTGTCGCTGCGCGTCGGCGAGCGCGTCATCCTGATCGTCGCCGCGGGCCACGCAAGGATGGACAACAAGAAGGTCAAGGCGCAGTTCGGCGGCAAGCCGAAGATGCTCGGCCTCGACGAGGTCGCCGACATCACCGGTCACGAGGTCGGCGGCGTCTGTCCGTTCGGGCTGAAATCGCCGCTGCCGGTCTATTGCGACGTCTCGCTGAAAGCCTTCGACATCGTCGTGCCGGCGGCAGGCTCGACCCATAGCGCCGTCAAGATCACGCCGGACCGCATGGCCGAGCTGACATCGGCCGAATGGGTCGACGTTTGCGAGGTCGCGACTTAGTCGTCGCACCGAAATGATACCAGGCGCGGCAGCTTCATCGCGTCGTGCGCTCATTTGGCGACTGACGAAAGCTCACTGTCTTGCGAGCGAGCGGTGCCCGACTTCAAAAATAGCGCCCCCATGAGCGCCATGAACCATGCAACGAACGGATGCCAGAGCGGCACCGCCAGCAGTCCGAACCATCCGAAAGCGATTTCCGGCACTCGAGCGTTGCGCTCATAGCTCCGGGACGCGGGCATGAGTCCACCATTTGCGTCGTTGAAGGTGCAGGGTCCACGCCGGGCGGTCTCGACGCCGTCTTGTGTGTAGACGATCAACGCACGTGCACGCACGGAGCAGATCAGCACATCTCCCGCGTCACTGACACCGATATCGAAGGCGCCGCCTTGCGAACCGACGTAAAAACCTCGCTCGAAGCCCTGGGGACCATAGCGCTGCACTCTCCCCAACGGCTCGCTCGCAACAAACACGCGTCCATTTGGAGCTGCAACCCGGGCCGAGCCAAGCGCGTTTGGAAGCTCGATCGCATTCAGCCAATCGTCCGGAAACACCCCCAATCCGAGCGGTAGCAAAAACCCAATGATTCCGAGAGCGACGGCGCACCTTGCAACGGCGCTCGGCAGCTGCTTCCACATGGAAACCACTCCCCCGAACGTCACTTGCGCTTCCCTTTCGCCAGCTCCTTGACCAGGAACTCCGCCAGCACCTCGACCCGGGCGGGGCGCGGGCCGCCGGGCGGCATCACCAGATGCATCGCCCCTTCGGGCTGGCTCCAGCCCTTCAGGATCACCTCGACCTCGCCCGAGGCGATCGCGTCGCCAACGATGAAGTCCGGCAGGTCGGCGATGCCGAGGCCGGCGATGACCGCCGGCAGCACCGCCTCGCCATTGTTGACGCGCAGCTGTCCAGCTGGCCGCACGCTGGCCTGCTCGCCGGCCGCGTTGGTGTAGTGCCAGACGCCGGCGGTGGAGAGATAGGCGTAGCCGAAGCATTTGTGCTCGGCAAGATGCATCGGATGCGTCGGCCGTCCGTGCCGCTTCAGATAGGACGGCGCCGCCACCGTGTAGCGCGGCATCGCGCAGAGGCGGCGCGCCACCAGTGATGAGTCCGGCAGCCGCGCGATGCGCAGCGCGAGATCGAACCCCTCGCCGATGAGATCGACGGTCGCATCGCTCATGTGCAGGTCGATCGAGACCTCAGGATACTGCTCAAGGAAAGCCGGCAGCAGCGGCGCGATCTTCTTGACGCCGAAGGTCATCGGCACGGCGAAGCGCACCAGGCCGCGGGGCGTCAGCGACTGCGCCAGCGCCTCGGTCTCCGCCGCCTCGCCATCGGCGAGCAGCTGCGCCGCGCGCTCGGACAGGCGCTGTCCGGCGTCCGTCAGTGCCAGACGGCGCGAGGTGCGGTTGAACAGCCGCGTTCCCAGACGCTCCTCGAGCCGACTCACCGCCTTCGACACTGACGCCTTGGAGAGGCTCAGCTCCTGCGCCGCGCCGGCGAAGGAGCGCAGCTCGACGACCTTGGCGAAGATCGCCATCGCCTCGAAATCCGGAAGTCGCGCCATTGGCGGCAATCTCACTTTTGGAAACAATGGGTTTCAATAGTTTCTATTTCTATACTCGGATCGTCAGCCTATTCCAGTGCCCAACGGCACGGCGGCTCGCGGCCGACGTGCAACAACGGAGCAAACCCATGATCGAATTGAAGCCCTTTGCGGCGCTGGGCGGCGCCGACCACGGCTGGCTGAAGGCCAAGCACCATTTCTCGTTCGCGAACTATTACGACCCCAGCAACATGGGCCACGGCGCCCTGCGGGTCTGGAACGACGACGAGATCGCGCCGAACACCGGCTTCCCTGCACATCCGCACCGGAACATGGAGATCATCACCTATGTCCGCGAAGGCGCGATCACGCATCAGGACAGCCTCGGCAACAAGGGCCGCACTGAGGCCGGCGACGTCCAGGTGATGAGCGCGGGCAGCGGCATCCGCCACTCCGAGTACAATCTGGAGCCGACCACGACGCGGATCTTCCAGATCTGGATCGAGCCTGCCACCGATGGCGGCCAGCCGACCTGGGGCGCCAAGCCGTTCCCGAAGTCCGACCGCTCCGGCAAGCTGGTCACACTGGCGAGCGGCTTCGCAGATGACGGCGACGCGTTGCCGATCCGCGCCAAGGCGCGCGTACTCGGCACCACGCTGAAGGCAGGCGAGACCGCCGAGTACAGCGCCGACAAGGCCCGGCACATCTATCTGGTGCCCGCGGCCGGCAGCGTCGAAGTGAACGGCGTCCGAGTCAACGCCCGCGACGGCGCCGCCATCCGCGACGAGGCCACGCTGAAGATCACCGCGCTCGAAGATTCCGAGCTGGTGCTCGTCGACGCCGCCTAACCGTCTCACGCGATCCCGGCCGGGCATCCGGCCGGGACGCTCTTCCCGATCATCCTCGCCCCACGGAGACTGCCATGACCAAGGTTCTCGTTCTCTACTACTCCGCCTACGGCCACATCGAAGCGATGGCCAACGCGGTGGCCGAAGGCGCCCGCGAGGCCGGCGCCACCGTGGACGTCAAGCGCGTGCCCGAGCTGGTGCCGGCCGACGTTGCCAAGGCCTCCTACTACAAGCTCGACCAGACTGCCCCGATCGCCAAGGTCGAGGAGCTCGCCGATTACGACGCGATCATCGTCGGCACCGGCACCCGCTTCGGCCGCATGGCCTCGCAGATGGCCAACTTCCTCGATCAGGCCGGCGGCCTGTGGGCCAAGGGCGCGCTCCACGGCAAGGTCGGTGGCGCCTTCACCTCGACCGCGACCCAGCACGGCGGCCAGGAAACCACCCTGTTCTCGATCATCACCAACCTGCTGCACTTCGGCATGACCATCGTCGGCCTCAACTACGGCTTCGCCGGCCAGATGAAGCTCGACGAGGTCACCGGCGGCTCGCCCTATGGCGCCACCACCATCACCGGCGGTGACGGCAGCCGGCAGCCGAGCGCGAACGAGCTGGCGGGGGCGCGCTATCAGGGCCGCGTCATCGCCGAGACCGCAAAGAAGCTGCATGGCTGATGCGACTGGGGCGGCACTTCCGCAAACGAAGTGCCGCCCCATTTCACAAGAGTTGGAAAGTAGGAGAGGAGTCCGCAATGCCCGCCATGCTCGAACTGGTGACGCTGGCCCGGTTGGCCCGCCATCCCCTGCAGATGATGGCGCGCCGCTGGTACTGCAAGAGCCTCTACCGCGCCAGCCGCGGCCAGCGCCGCTGCCCGGAATGCACGGCCGCTACAGCGGCTTGATCTGCACCTTCCTGAACTTCACGACGCCCGAGCCGTATTGCAGGGCGATCGGTCCCGCCGCGTGCTTGCTGTCGTCGACATCGGCGGTCTTCTCGCCGTTGAGGATCACGGTCAGCCGCGTGCCCTTGGCGGTGATCTCGTAGGTATTCCACTTGCCGCCGGCCTTCGGCATCGGATCGACCTTGGACACGTCGACGATCGCGCCGGTGCCGTATTTCGGATCGGGCCGCTTGTCGAAGATGTTGACCTCGTAGCAGATGTTGGAGTCGATCTTCGCCGACTGGTCGCAGCGGATGAAGATGCCGCTGTTGGCGGCGTCATCGACCCAGAACTCGGCCTTGATCTGGAAGTCCTTGTAGCTCGCCTTGGTCACCAGATACGATGGATCCTTGCCGTCGAGCTTGTCGGCCGACAGCGCGCCGTCCTTCATCTCCCAATTGGCCTTGCCGACCTCGGTGAAGTCGGCCTTGGTCGTGGAGTCGACCAGAGTCACCCAGCCGTCATCGGCCAATGCCGCTCCCGTCATGCCTGCGCCCGCAATCAATAGTCCGGCCGCGAGCCCACTCAAGCGATACCGCATCGAAACTCCTCCCTGATTTCTGTTTCGTTCGTCGCCACGATAGCAAAGCGCCGGACAATTCAAACGGGTTTCGATGCTGCACCTGCTCTATCGTCTCCTCCAACTACACCGCCGTGGCGCGCGCAAAATCGACATAGATCTCGCGCAGCCGCGCCGCCACCGGTCCCGGCTCGCCGTCGCCGACGGGCTTGCCGTCGATCGTGACCACCGGCTGCACGAACGAGCTCGCGCTGGTGATGAAGGCTTCCTTCGCCGCGAGCGCCTCTTCCACCGTGAATGGCCGCTCCTCGACCTTGAGCTGGCGCTCCTCGGCGAGCTTCACCACGGCCTTGCGGGTGCAGCCCGGCAGGATCGCGTTCGAGTTCGGCCGCGTCACGATGACGTCGTCCTTGGTCAGGATGAAGGCCGAGGACGAGCCGCCCTCGGTGACATGACCGTCCTCGACCATCCACGCCTCGCCGGCCCCGGCCGCGGCGGCCGCCTGCTTCGCGAGCACCTGCGCGAGCAGCGCCACGCTCTTGATGTCGCGGCGCGCCCAGCGGATGTCGGGCACGGTGATGACGCCAATTCCCGTCTTCGCCGAGGGCGCATTGATGATGTCCTTGGCGGTGACGAACATCACCAAGGTCGGCTTGACGTCGCCCTTGGGAAACGGGAAGTCGCGGCCCTTGTCGGCGCCGCGCGTCACCTGCAGATAGACCATGCCCTGGTCGAGCCGGTTGCGTGCGACCAGCTCCTTCTGCAGCTCCTCGATCCGCGCCAGGCTCTCCGGCAACGCCAGCCCGATCTCGCCGACCGAACGCTCCAGGCGAGCAAGATGCGGGGCACTGTCGACCAGCTTGCCATCGAGCACCGCCGCCACTTCGTAGATGCCGTCGGCAAACAGGAAGCCGCGATCGAGGACCGAGACCTTGGCCTCGGACAGGGGCACGAAGGCGCCGTTGACGTAAGCGATCGGGTCCAAGGACGTGTCTCCATTCTCATCTGCGCACGCAAAGCCATCTGCGTACACCAATTGTTACTCTCGCCGTCATTCCGGGGCGATGCGCAACATCGAACCCGGAATCTCGAGATTCCGGGTTCGCGCGTTGCGCGCCCCCGGAACGACGGTAAGTGCTAATGCGACAGGATCTTCGACAAGAACTGCTGCGCCCGCTCGCTGCGCGGCTGGCCGAAGAAATCCTCTTTCTTGGCGTCCTCGACGATCTCGCCGCGGTCCATGAAGATGACGCGGTGGGCGACCTTCCTGGCGAAGCCCATCTCGTGGGTCACGACCATCATGGTCATGCCCTCGCGGGCGAGATCGACCATGACGTCGAGCACCTCGCTGATCATCTCCGGATCGAGCGCCGAGGTCGGCTCGTCGAACAGCATCGCGATCGGATCCATGGCGAGCGCACGTGCGATCGCCACGCGCTGCTGCTGGCCGCCGGAGAGCTGCGCCGGAAATTTCTGCGCCTGCTCCTTCAGCCCGACGCGATCCAAGAGCTTCATGCCCTTCGCGGTCGCTTCCTCATGGCCACGACCCAGCACCTTCTGCTGGGCGAGGCAGAGATTGTCGATGATCTTCAAATGCGGAAACAGCTCGAAGTGCTGGAACACCATACCGACCCGCGAGCGCAGCTTCGGCAGGTTGGTCTTGGAATCATTGACCTTGAGGCCGTCGATCGTGATCACGCCGTCCTGGAACGGCTCCAGCGCGTTGACACATTTGATCAGGGTCGACTTGCCGGAGCCGGAGGGGCCGCAGACCACCACCACCTCGCCCTTGGCGACCGAGGTCGTGCAGTCCTTCAGCACCTGGAAGCTCGGGCTGTACCATTTGTTGACGTGGCTGATTTCGATCATGGGAGCCGACTATCTGATGATGGAGATGCGCGACTGCAGGCGGCGGACGCCGTAGGACGCGACACAGGAGATGGTGAAGTAGACCAGGGCCGCGAACAGATACATCTCGACCAGACGGCCGTCGCGCTGGGCGACCTTCGAGGCTGCGCCGAGGAAGTCCGGAATCGAGAGCACGTAGACCAGCGACGTGTCCTGGAACAGCACGATGGTCTGCGTCAGCAGCACCGGCAGCATGTTGCGGAACGCCTGCGGCAACACGACGTAGCGCATGGTCTGCGCATAGGTCAGGCCGAGCGCCGAGGCCGCGGCCGGCTGGCCGCGCGAGATCGACTGGATGCCGGCGCGCATGATCTCGGAGAAATAGGCCGCCTCGAACAGGATGAAGGTGATCAGGGAGGACGCGAACGCGCCGACCTTGATCGGCCGCGACGAGCCGGTGATCCACTGCCCGATATAGGGCACCAGGAAGTAGAACCAGAAGATCACCAGAACCAGCGGCAGCGAGCGCATGAAGTCGACATAGAGCCCGGCGATAAAGCCCATCACCCGATAGCCGGACAGCCGCATCAGCGCGATCAGGGTGCCGAACACAAGACCGCCCGTCGCCGACAGCGCCGTCAAGGTCAGCGTGAAGGTCATGCCGTCGATGAAAAGATAGCTCAGCGAGCGGCGGATGACGTCGAAATCGAAATTGGCCAGCATCTCATTTGCCCGTGATGTAGCCAGGGACCGCCACTGCGCGCTCCAGGAGCCGCATGCCGATCACGACGATGACGTTGATGACGAGATACATCAAGGTGGCGGCGCTGAAGGCCTCGAACACCTGGAACGAGAATTCCTGCATGGCGCGCGCAGCGCCCGTCAGCTCGATCAGACCGATCGTGATTGCGACGGCGCTGTTCTTGACCGTGTTGAGAAATTCGGACGTCAGCGGCGGCAGGATGATGCGGAAAGCCATCGGCAGCAGCACGTAACGGTAGGCCTGCAAGGTGGTGAGGCCGAGCGCGGTCGCCGCCAGCTTCTGGCCGCGCGGTAGCGAGCCGATGCCGGCCGCGAGCTGCACCGCGACGCGCGCCGACATGAACAGCCCGATGCCGACCGCGGCCGTATAGAACGGCGCATTCGGCATCTGTTTCAGCCACAGGCCGGCGGTTTGCGGCAGCAGCTCCGGCAGCACGAAGAACCACAGGAACAGCTGCACCAGCAGCGGCATGTTGCGGAAGAACTCGACATAGGCGAAGCCGATCCAGGTCGCCAATTTCGAGGGCAGACTGCGCAGGATGCCGACGATCGTGCCGCAGATCAGTGCGATCACCCAGGCCGACAGCGAGGTCACGATGGTGACCTTCAGCCCCGACAGCAGCATGTCGAAATAGGTGCCGGCCCCGGTCGGGTTCGGCTCCAGGAAGATGTGCCAGTTCCAGGTGTAGTTCACGGGGACATCCTGAGAGGGAATTAGCTCGCAAGTCGCATTACACAGTCTTTGCCAAAAACTCGCTGCGCTCCCTCCCCCCTTGCGGGGGAGGTCGGGGTGGGGGGTCCACACGGGCAGTCTTTCCTGAGACCCCCACCCCCGACCCCTCCCCGCAAGGGGGAGGGGGGCGCATCGAATTCGGCGCGAGAGCTGCGACCTCACCTTACGGCTTGTACGAATCCGGATCCGGCGAGTCCGACGGCTTGGCGAACTCGGCCTTCAGTTCGGCCGACATCGGGGTGTTCAGGTTCAGGCCCTTCGGCGGGACCTTCTGCATGAACCACTTGTCATACAGCTTGGCGCCCTCGCCGCTGGTGTAGATCTTGGCGGTCGCGGCATCGACGACCTTCTTGAACTGCGGGTCGTCCTTGCGCAGCATGATGCCGTAGGGCTCAGGCTTCGAGAACGCGTCCTTGGAAACGACGTAGGCGGCCGGATCCTTGGAGCCGGCGACGAGGCTCGCAAGAAGAATGTCGTCCATCACGAAGGCGACGGCGCGATCGGTCTCCACCATCAGGAAGGCCTCGGCATGATCCTTGGCCGGGATGATGTTGATGCCGAGATTGCGCGCGGCATTGGCCTCGGTCAGCTGCTTGATGTTGGTGGTGCCGGCGGTCGACACGACCGATTTACCCTTCAGATCGTCGATCGCGTTGATCTTGCTCGCCTTCTTCGAGACGTAGCGGCTCGCCGTCAGGAAGTGGGTGTTGGTGAAGGAGATCTGCTTCTGGCGCTCGGCATTGTTGGTGGTCGAGCCGCATTCGAGATCGATGGTGCCGTTGGCGAGCAGCGGGATGCGGGTCGACGACGTCACCGGGTTGAGCTTCACGTCGAGCTTGTCGAGCTTGAGCTCCTTCTTCACGGCATCGACGATGCCCATGCAGATGTCGATGGCAAAGCCGATCGGCTTCTGATTGTCGTCGAGATAGGAGAACGGGATCGAGGAGTCGCGGACGCCGAGCGTAATGGTGCCGGTCTCCTTGATGTTCTTCAGGGTCCCCGTCAGGTCCTCGGCCTGCACCTGGCCGGCGCAGAGCGCGGCGGCGACGGCAAGACCGAATAGGCGAAGCTGCTTCATAACTGATCTCCTCAATCCGGCTGATCGCCGGATGCTTGCATAAACCACAGCGAACTCAAAATGGCCCCCGCCCCCGGACGATCTCCGGCCGGACGAGCGCGGGCACCATAGACCACCCCGCGGCGGGACGTCCTCGGACGATTGCGACAAATTGCCTGTCCCGCGTCCCCTTCGACAAGACGTTCGGGCTGAAACGGCCGCGCCGAACGCCGGGATGGTAAACTACGCGGGGCTCGCGAGCCCCGCGACCAGACGAAAGTCTCACTCGGGCGGTGTCCGCACGCGACAATGCGACCGCACGACACACGGACCTCATGGTTCGAGACGCGCCGCGCGCAGCAAGCCCGCCTTCCATCTTCCTGATCGGCGCGGCGCTCCTCACCATGAGGGTCACCGCGGAGTTCGCCAAGGCACCAGTCCTCGCCCTGAGGAGCCCGCCGAAGGCGGCCGTCTCGAAGGGCGGCCGCAGGCGCTGAACACGACCGGGGCGTCGCTCACCCCGCCTCAGGCAGCGAGAGGTGAGCACCGATAACGCCAAGAGATCTGTGCGCATGCCCCCTTCTCGCCTCACAACGGCTTCTGCAGCTCGCCGAGATCCCAGAACAGCCCGGCCATCAGGCCGAGCGCCTCCTCCGTGACATCCAGCAGAATGTGCTCATCCGGCGCGTGCTGCGAGCAGCCCGGATAGGAATGCGGCACCCACATGGTCGGCATCTTCAGCACGTCGGCAAACACGTCATTGGGCAGCGAGCCGCCGAAGTTCGGCAGCACGGCGGGCGCTTTGCCGGTGCTCATCTTGATGGACTCGGCGGCCCATTTGATCCAGGGGCTGTCGATGTCGGCGCGCGAGGCCATGAAGCTCTGCGCCATGCTGACCTCGATCATCGGGAAGCCATGCGCGGCGAGATGGTTCTTCACGTCGGCCACGATGCTGTCGACCTTGGTGCCGACGACGAAACGCAGCTGCAGCACGGCGCGGGCGCGGCCGGGGATCGCATTCGCCGGCTTGTCGATATTGCCGGAGGAGATCGCGAGCACCTCGAGCGTATTCCAGGCATAGAGCCGCTCCGCCGGCGTCAGCCCCTCCTCGCCCCAATTGTCCGACAGCGCCGGCTCGTCGGCGGTCGGCTCCACCTTCACGTCGGCGAGGATGGCGCGGATCGCATTGGTGAGACGCGGCGGCTTCAGCGACTCCAGCTTGATGCGGCCATGGCCGTCGACCAGCGTGGCGATCGCGTTCGCCAGAATGGTCGCCGGATTGGCGAGCACGCCGCCCCAATTGCCGGAGTGATTGCCGCCCTCGCGCAGGTTGACGTCGAGATGCAACCGGATGCCGCCGCGGCAGCCGAGAAAGATGGTGGGGCGCGCGGTCGACAGCCGCGGGCCGTCCGAGCCGATGAAGACGTCGGCCTTCAAGGCGTCGCGATGCAGATCGGCCACCTTGGCGAGATCGGGCGAGCCGATCTCCTCGCCCATCTCGATGATGAACTTGGCATTGAAGCCGAGCTTGCCGCCACGCGCCTCGCGCACCGCGCGCAGCGCCGCCATGTTGACGCTGTGCTGGCCCTTGTTGTCGGCGGTGCCGCGGCCATAGAGACGATTGCCCGCCGGCGTCACCGCCCAGGGATCGCGGCCGTCGCGCCATTCACCAGCCATGCCGTCGACGGTGTCGCCGTGGCCATAGCTGAGCACCGTCGGGGCGCTGTCGCTCTCGTGGTAGGCCGCGATCAGGAACGGCGACTTGCCGCTCGGCGAGGGCACGATCTCGGAGGAAAAGCCGAGGGCGGCAAAGGACGGCGTCAGCTCTTTGGTCAGATACGCCGCGAGCTCGTCCTTGCGCTCGGGATTGAGGCTCTCGGTGCGATAGGCGACCCGGCGGCCGAGCTCGGCCAAGAAGTCACCGCTCGTCAGCGTCTGACGGGCACGGGCAATTGCATCAATCCTGGTCATGGCGCTTTTCCAGTCACAACGAAGGCGGCGTCATATCGGGATCGCGCGGCGAGCGGAAGGGGCTGGGTTTGAATTCAATGCTGATATCAAGCAAGTCTCGGATTTCGGAACCGCGTAGCCTGCCATCAAACTCGGTGGTTGGATCGCGCTGCGGCTTGCTCGGTACTCCTCGCCCCGCCCGTGTAGCGCCAGCACCTTCCTCGTTCCGGACGAAAGTGGTCAACTGACAATCCAGAGGCGCAGTCTCTCAATTCACCGCGTGGCTGACCATCACCTCGATCAGCTTGGCGCCGGGCCTGCGGAACGCGTCCGACAAGCTCGGCTTCAGCTCGCGCGGATCACTGATGCGCATCGCCTCGCAGCCGAGCGACTGTGCCAGCCCTGCAAAATCCACCGGCGGGTCGGCAAAATCCATGCCGATGTAGTTGTCGTCGCCGTGGAACGACAGCAGCCGCTGCTTGATGATGCGGTAGCCGCCATTGTTGACGATGACGACCGACAGCGGCAGCTTGTGATGCGCTGCGGTCCACAGCGCCTGGATCGAATACATCGCGCTGCCGTCGCCGGAATAACACACGACCGGACGATCGGGATTGGCGAGACTGACGCCGACCGAGGCCGGCAGGCCCCAGCCGATGCCGCCGGAGGCGAGGCCGTGATAATTGTAGCGGTCGCGATAGGGCCACAGCGCCGTCATGTAGCGCGCCGAGGTCAGGCCCTCGTCGACCAGGATGCCGTGCTCCGGCATCGCCTCGGCGACCTGCAGCGCCAGATAGTCCGGGTCGATCGGCGTCCGCTCGCGGGCCGCCTCGATCTGCGCCGCCAGCGTCCGGCGCCGTGCGCTCCAGTTCTTCGAGGACAATTCGGCCACGCGCTCCTGAGCACGCGCCTGCAGGGCCGCGCCGCCGAGCTCGTGTAAGAGCGGCGTGAGCTGAAGCAGCGTCTCGCGAACGTCGGCCTTGAGCGCGATCTCGGCACCGAAATTCTTTCCCAGCTCCCAATCGACGAGACCGATCTGCACGATCGGCAAGCCCTCGGGCAGCGGCTCGATCTCGCTATGCACGGACATCCGCAAGGGATCGGCGCCGAGCACGATGAGAAGATCGTGTGGCGCGAGCAGGTCGCGGACCTGCTTCTGCGCGCGCGACAATGAGCCGATGTAGCAGGGATGCTCGGACAGGAAATGCGCGCCATAGGGCGCGGACTGCTGATGCACGGGAGCGCCGATCGCCGACGCGAACTCGGCCGCCTGCCGCAGCGCATCGCTCTTGACGATCTCGTCGCCGGTGATGATCACCGGCCGCTGCGCCCTGAGAATGCGCTGCGCCAGCGCCTGCAACGCACCAGAGGCCGGCAGCACGCGCGCATCGATCCGGGTGGAACGGCCGAGCTCGATGCCGGCTTCGGCATTGAGGATATCGCCGGGCAGCGAGATGAAGACGGGACCGGTCGGCGGCGTGGTCGCCACCTTGGCGGCGCGCCTGATGATGCGCGGCAGGTCCTCCAGCCTCGTCACCTCGACGGCCCATTTCACCAGCGGCTCGGCCATCCGCACCAGCGGGCCGTAGAGCAGCGGCTCCATCAGGCCGTGGCCCTGCTCCTGCTGGCCCGCGGTGAGGATCATCGGCGTGCCGGTGAACTGCGCATTGTAGAGCGCGCCCATGGCGTTGCCGAGACCCGGCGCGACGTGGACGTTGCAGGCGACGAGGCGTCCCGAGGCGCGACTGAAGCCGTCGGCGATCGCCACCACCAGGCTCTCCTGCATCGCCATGACGTAGGTGAGATCGGGATGATCCTTCAGCGCATGCATGATCGGCAATTCGGTGGTACCGGGATTGCCGAACAGATGCGTGATGCCCTCGTCCTTGAGCAGCGCCAGGAAGGCCGAGCGTCCGGTGGTGCGGTTCTTCATGGTGGCGTTTTCCTCTGGGTCGTGGCCTTGTTCGTTCTCGGCAAGCTCTCACTCCGTCATTGCGAGCGAAGCAAAGCAATCCAGCGTCTGTCATAGAGGCAGTCTGGATTGCTTCGGAGCTGACGCTCCTCGCAATGACGGCGGAGGGGCCGTTGGTCCGGCTTCTCATCGATGGCTCCGGCTAAGATCATGTCACGACCTTGCCAATCAGTACGGCTCCTTGAGTGCGCTCATTGTGACGATGCCAAGCTGCCCGCGGATCAGAACATCCCTTCGCGCGAGCCGCGCTTCTTGCGCTGCGCGCGCTGCCAGACCACGCCGGGAAAACCCTTCAGCGGCACCAGGGGCGCGCCGGTGTAGGCCCAATCCGGCGCCTCCTCGATGGCAACGTGATAGAGCGGCTCGCGACCGGTTCGTGCTGCAAATAGCGCGCGCGGGATGTTCACCATGTGCGGCGAGCGGGCGCGCTCGTAGAACACAGGCGAGCCGCAGCTGCTGCAGAAGCTGCGCGTGGCTTTCGCGGCGTCGTCCTCGTAGCGGGTGATCGCATCCGCACCCGAGGTGATGCGAAGGCGCTTGCGCCAGCTTCCGACATAGGTGGCGTAGGCCGCGCCATGGGCGCGGCGGCTGGGCGATGAATGATCATGCCAGGCCCAGCGCGCCGGGACGTCGATCTCGAAGGCGACGCGGCCGCACAGGCATTGGCCAGAGGCGATGCCGGCGGGAGCGGATCTGGGCATGACAAGCATCCATCCACGGCGTCATTCCGGGGCAAGGCCACCGGCCTTGAATCCGGAATGACAATGAAAACGCGACTGCTCGGCTCTCGTGACGCAGTCGAGCTAAGCGGGCGCCATCTCGTCATAGGCCGGATAGTCGGTATAGCCCCTGGCGTCGCCGCCATAAAAGGTGGGACGGTGATACGGCGTCAGCGGCCAGCCGTGCCGCAGCCGGCGCGGCAGGTCCGGGTTGGAGATGAAGGTGCGGCCGAAGGCGATGGCGTCGGCGTGGCCGGCCTGGATCGCGGCGTCCGCCGGCTCGCCGGTGAAGCCGCCGGCGCCGATCAGCACGCCCTTCCACACCGGCCGGAACAGAGCGATGGCCGACGGCACGTTCTGCCAGTTGACGTCGGCGCGGCCGGCGCCGGAGGAGCGCGGCTCGATCAGATGCAGATAGGCGATGCCGAGCTTGTTGAGCGCCTCGATCGCGTAGGTATAGAGCGGCATCGGCTCGGCCTCGCCGGAGCCGTTGGCGATGCCATAGGGCGACAGCCGCACGCCGACCTTGTCGGCGCCGCAGGCGTCGATCACCGCCTGCGTGACCTCGAGCAGGAAGCGGCAGCGGTTCGCGATTCCGCCGCCATAGCGGTCGGTGCGCTGGTTGCTGCGGGTCTGCAGGAACTGCTCGATCAGATAGCCGTTCGCGCCATGCACCTCGACACCGTCGAAGCCCGCCGCGATCGCGTTGCTCGCCGCTTGGCCATAGGCCGCGACGAGCGCGGGGATCTCGTCGGTCTCCAGCGCCCGCGGCCTCTCGTAGGTCGCCGGCCTGCCGTCCGCCGTCATTGCCTTGAGATCGTCGCCGATCGCGATCGCCGACGGCGCCACCGGCAGCGCGCCGCCCGGCTGGAACGAGGAGTGCGAGACGCGGCCGACGTGCCAGAGTTGCAGAAAGATGAATCCGCCCTTGGCATGCACCGCGTCGACGACCTGCTTCCAGCCCGCGATCTGCGCCGCGCTGTAGATGCCCGGCACGTTCGGGCTGCCGGTGCCGGTCGGCGCGACCGGCGAGGCCTCGGCGATGATCAGCCCGCCCGGCGTCGCGCGCTGCGCATAATATTCGACGTTGAGCGGCCGCGGCGCGAGGGTCTCCTTTGCGGCGCGCATGCGGGTCAACGGCGCCATCACGACGCGATGCTTGAGGTGATAAGGACCGATCGTGAGCGGTGAAAACAGCGCAGGCAGCATTTCGTCCCCAGATGTCGTTGCGATTGTCGATTGGGATCATCTTGTTCGCAAAACATGATGGTGGCAATGTCCGCCCCACGTCAGTACGAGCAGACCCTCCATGCCGAAAGCGAACGCCCTGCCCTCGCTCAGCCTGCGCATCGATCTCGATGACGGCAGCCGGATCGGGCCGGGCAAGATCGCGCTGCTGGAGAACATCGCGCGACACGGCTCGATCTCTGCGGCCGGGCGCGCGATGGACATGTCCTACAAGCGGGCCTGGGACCTCGTCGACGAGATCAACCGGGTGTGCCGTCAGCCCGCGGTCGCGCGGCAGACCGGCGGCCGCAATGGCGGTGGCGCAGCGCTGACGGCGTTCGGCGCGCAGTTGGTCGAACGTTATCGGCGCATCGAGCGCGACGCGGCTGACGCCGTGAAGAAGGATCTCGCCGCGCTGCGCAGCGACATCGAGAAGCCAAGGAAGACCCGCGGGACCAAGGCCGCGTCGTAAGCCGGTTCCAGCCGACGCGATGCATCTGCGACCGGACTGATGCGCCTCGCGTTGCAGCCGCAAAAACCCGTCTTGCCGTCAGCCGGATGATCTTGCGGCCGCGCCAGGACGTCATACACCAGCATCTCATCGTCATGCCGGAGAACCTGCCGTGTCTCACCCTGCCTTATCCGCCGACCACACCGCCGTCATCACCGGAGGCGCCTCCGGCATCGGGCTTGCCGCCGCCATGCGCTTCGCAGAACGCGGCATGAACGTCTGCATCGCCGATGTCGACGAGGCCCGGCTCCGCGACGCCGCCGCCAGGCTCGCGGCTGCGGCCAAGCGTGGCGAAGCTGCGGTCATGACCGCCACGGTCGATGTGAGCAACCGGGACAGCGTGGTCGCGCTCGAAACGGCGGTGCGGCAGCGCTTCGGCGCGATCGACGTGCTGATGAACAATGCCGGCATCCAGCCGGGCAGCAAGATGCTTGCCGACGACAATTGGCAGCGCATCCTCGGGGCCAATCTGTGGGGCGTCATCCATGGCGCGCAGGTGTTCGCAGCCAACATGATCGCCCAGAGCAAGCCGGCGTTGATCATCAATACCGGCTCCAAGCAGGGCATCACCACGCCGCCCGGCGATCCCGCCTACAACGTCTCGAAGGCCGGCGTGAAGGCGTTCACCGAGGCGCTGCAGCACGAGCTGCGCAACACGCCCGGCTGCCAGGTGACGGCGCATCTGTTCATTCCGGGCTTCGTGTTCACGCCGCTCACCGCGAATGGCCGCGTCGAGAAGCCGGCCGCCGCCTGGACGCCGGAGCAGACGGTCGACTTCATGCTGGAGCGGGTTACGGCCGGCGACTTCTACGTGCTGTGCCCCGACAACGACGTGCCGCGCGCGCTGGACAAGCGGCGCATCCTGTGGGCGGCCGGCGACATCGTCGAGAACCGGCCGCCGCTGTCGCGCTGGCATGCCGACTACGCCGACGCATTCGCGGCGTTCGCAAAGATATCGCCATGATCCGACCACATCGGAGCGGCGGCGCATAGCTGCTCCCGGTCTCAGCACAAGCTCCCAGACGCGTCGGATCGTCGCAAGGCGGTCCGCGTGCGTTCGGGACGTCTACCCATCGACCGAATCGCTACGGTCGAACGCTCTTGCAACTTACTGATTTGCCGCGGGCGCGACGTCGCCGCCGGTCGCCGGCTCTTGAAGCGCCCCTCAACCGTCAAGCGGTGAGATGTCGCAGCTCTGCGGGAGCGCCACCCGTACGCCGCACGACAATCTGACGCAGACGCATTCCACAATCCCTGCGCGAAGCAGCCACGAAGCAGGCAGCAGATAGCCCTCATCATCCGCACCCGCGTCAGCCGCGCCCCGTTGCTTCGGCTCATCCGCAGTGGTGCGCAGCTTTGAGGAGTACGTTGGACATGTCGCGCCATCACCGTCACCATCACGACAGTCACCACGGTCACCATCATCACAACGACCACCACCACCATCATCATCACAATCATCACTGCCAGCCGGCGCCTGCGCCAATGCCTCCGACGCCGCCCACGCCGACACCGCCCACGCCGCCGACGCCCGCGCTCGGCTTTGCCGATCTCGGCGTCGTCTTCAACGACGCGACGCGCTTTCTCGAAGGCGGGCTGTGGCGCAACGTGGTCGAGGAAGGCGGCCAGGGGCTTGGCAGCGTCTACAACTACACTGGCGATCTCACCGTGATTCAGGATGGTCTGAAGGCGATGGTTGCCGCCGGCCAGTTCACCGGTCAGACGCTCACCAACATCAACAAGATCCTCGCCGACATCACGGTCGCGCAGGATGCCGCGATGGCTTCGGTGACCGGCGGCGGCGCGTTCGGCAGCATCGCCGCCGCGGAGACCGCGCTGCGCAACGCGCATCTCGACATCCTCAACGTCGTCAACAACGATCCGAACCTTGCGGGCAAGGCGACCAATGCCGACGGCGCCACCGGCTTCCTGCAGGCGCCGGCGCTGCTGCCCGAAGGCGTGACGGCCGCAACCGCCGCCAAGGGCACGCTGGCCGAGCTCGGCCTGATCTTCAACGATGCCGCCAACCGGCTGATCGGCGGCGTGAACGAAAGCAATGTCGATGTCATCCAGGACGATGTCGACGCGCTGATCGCCGGCCTCAATGCGCTGGTCGCCGCCAATCCGCTGCAGTTCGGCGGCCTGACCGGCGTGCACGCGCTCGCCATCATCGACCAGCTCGCGCTCGTCAACACCCACATCAACGGCGCGGCCGGCAATGTCGACATCGGCCGCGCGCTGAACGACGACTTCCTCGACATCATCGACATCGTCGCCGGCGACACCAATCTCGCCAACATGGCGCAGCAGAACGGCCTGAACGGCTGGAGCGGCTTCGGCGACTTCCTCAACCCGACGCCGGCCTATCAGGACAACCAGGCGCAGACCGATTTCTGGGCCATGTTCATCGCCCAGTCGAACGCGCTCGGCAAGGCGGCGATATCAGCCGTCAATTCCGGCGACGCCGCCGCGATGGCCAAGGTCACCGCCGACCTGATAACCTTCAAGAAGGACGTCACCGATTTCGACGCGGCGCAGGGCGGCATCTTCCAGGCCCGCTTCGACAACGAGCTGCTCGGCGACCAGAGCACGCTCGGCGCCGAGATCGCCAAGATCCTCGAGGGCTTCCAGGCCGGCAACAAGGCGCTGGTCGCCGCGGCCGCCGACCAGATGCACCAGAACGCAGCCGATGTCGGCGGCAACAACATCCCGGTCAATGGCGGCGCCTACAATGTCGATGGCATCACGATCGGCCAGGTGCTGGCGACCACCGGCGGCGGCAACAGTGCCGACGCCGCCGCGCTGCTGGCCGCGATCACCAGCGCGCCGGCCTCGAACGTGATCATGCTTCCCAGCGCCGCGCCGGCAGCACACGCCGGCGCCGCTCCGGCAACCCTGGTCATGGACGGTCCGATGATGGAGATGCCACAGCATCATCACATGTGGGCGTGATCACCTGTAGCTCCGGCGCCTGCATCAGCAGGCGCCTGACGAGCGCGAGCGCGGTTTCAGTGGCCGGATCGGCCGAGATCACGGAGACCGCGAGCACGATGAGATCGACCGGCTGGTGCGACAGCACGATGACATGCGTCGCATGCCGCGCATCCATCAGCGCCACCACGCGCTCGACGGCGGGGTCGGTGACCGCCCGCCGCCACGGCGCATCGGCCCGGCGCAGCACACCGCTTGACGCGAGAAAGTCGCGCAGCAGCGGCGGATCATAGGCGGTCAGCTCATCCTCGCGACAGCGGCGTGCGCTTTCGAAGACCGGCTGGCGCGTGAGCTCGGCGATCAGATCGTCGCGCGTCGCCGCGATCGAGGCCCCGATCGAGTCGAGCACGCCCGGCTCGCGGGCTTGCAGCATCGCGCGCAAGGCATCGCCGATCAGCCCGATCGTGAGCACGCCGGCCACCGCGACCGCGCAGAAACGCATCAATTGCGCCGCATCGACGTCCGGCGACAGCGCGGCCGCGGCGGCGCCGAGCAGGGCGGCGCCGAGGATTCGCAACAATGTCAGCAGCCCGCCCTGACGCTGCGTCTCCGCGCTGGCGCCGGCGATCAGGATCGCGGTCACCGCCAGCAGCGCGCCCAATGCGCCGAGCCGCACCGGCATGCTCGGCGCCAGCACGCGGAAATCGGTGATGATGAAGGGAATGACCATGACGGCGCCGAACGCGACGCGATCGATGACGCGGTTCTCCCAGGCCAGCAGGCTCGCGCGGTCGCGGCGAAGCAGCAGCCAGGCGCAGGTCGCAAAGCCCGCGAGCTGAAAGGCCGACAGCACGATTGTGTGGTGGCTTTCGAACTCGGCCGGACCGAGCGCGCCGGCGAGCGCGAGCACCACGCCGCCGGCCAGCGCGATCGCCTTGAGCGCGCGATGCGCGTGTCGCCGCAGCAGACCTTCCGTCACCACTAGCGCGCCGAGCGGGATCAGCGCCGCCGGAATCAGCGAGATGCGGTCGAGAAATGCATTGTCCGTCCACCAGGCGATGCCACGCAACAGGAACAGCGAGGCGACGGTCCCGAGCAGAACGACGAGCCGCGCCGTCAGCGGTCCCCTCGGGTCGCGCCGGTGCAGCATGGCGGCGGCCACCGCGAGGCCGATCGCGCCGCAGAGGTTGACGACGGAGTCCGCAACGATGCCGGCCGTCATGGCGCGGGTTCGCCGGGCTGCAGGCGCGGACGGAGCGTGCCGAACGTCCTGGTGTCGTCGAGCCAATGCACCAGCGGCAGGATCATCCGCTGCAGCGCCAGCACGGCCGAGGTCGCCAGCAGCGCCGGCAGCGAGCCGGAGGGGATCTCGCGCAGCAGATAGCGCCGGGCGGCGGCGAGATCGATTCGGCCGAGCTGCAGCAGATCGTCGCCCCTGGTGTAGTCCAGCTCGCGCGCGCAGAAGCCGTTGTAGATGGCGTCGCGATGCTTGGGCGCATCGTCATACGTCTTCTTCAGCGCATCGGAGCCGCCGGTATAGGCGTTGGTGATGACGAAGCGCGCCTCGTCGAACCCGGCCTCGCCGCCGACGCCGAACACCGCGCGATGCGCCCGCATGATGCCGCGCGCGAGCTGAAGATGCGCAAAGCTCTGTCGGGCCTGCGGCAGCGGCGACGGATAGACGTCGGAGAAGGTCTCGCAGACCATGCCGGCCACCGCCGGCACCTGCGTGACGTTGGAGATCCATTTCGGCCGCAGGCCGTCACGGATGAACAGCAGCAGCGTCGTGAGGCCGTAAAGCACGCCGGACAGGCCTTTGCCGCGCGCTTCCGGGTCGACCATCACCAATCCGAGATGGATCACCTGCTGGGTGTCGCCGTCGCGCTCGACCTGCATCACCGCGAGCGCATTAAAGGCGATCGGCCGGCCGCCCGCCTCCTCCGACACCACGGTGATGATGGCGCGCGCGAGCGGCTCGCGCGCTCCGGAGAAGATGCCGTAGGTGAGCTCGCCGGCGGGCAGCGTCTTGCCGGCGACGGTGCGGAGATCGGCCACGAGCGCCGCCAGCGCCGCGTCGTCCAGGGTCGTGCCCGGGCTCTCGACGATGCGCGTGCGAAACTCCGCATGGGTTCGTAGCGACAGGTCCATCGCCTCCTGCCCCAGCGCCGTCAGCCAGAAGCCGACATTGTCGTGGATACGCCTGACCGTTGCGACGACGTTCATTGCTCTCATCCACCTGCCCGATCAGAAACGGCTCGCCGAAGCCGTGCCTAAAGTTCACGACATACGCTCCGCGCCGTTAATTCATGATCATGACGCAGGACGGAGCGTCAGTGACGGTAAACGCAGGTTGAACGACCGCAAGCGGTGGACGCCATCGCATCCACCGCTTCCCGGCACTCGCGGAATGTCCCCCTCACCGGATTGCATCTTCGATGCAATCCGGCCTCTGCCCGCAAGCGGGGAGAGGCGAGGAAACCGCTGCTCACGCCGCCTTCGACACCTCCATCAGCAGGCGCTCGGCGCGGGCGTCCTCGATGCGGTTGACGAGCTTGCCGCTCTCGTGGCGGTCACGCAGGGTCTTGGTCAGGGTGACGCAAGTCTGCACCAGCATGACGATGCCCATCGTCAGATAGCCCTTCATCCAGAGATCGATCGGCATGAAGAACACGCCGAGAGCAACGAGGAAAGCGGAGGCGGCGAACGAGGCGTAGGAGAAGGTGATGAAGGCGCTGCTGTGGGGCTGGGTGTTCTGGTTCATGGTCGGCTCCTATGATGACAATCAGGTTGGCTGATGGGTTTCGATCGGTGGTGACGAAATTCAGTTGGCCGGTGCAGTGCGGCCGGCTTTCAGCCGCGCCAGCACGTCGTCGGCGGTGGTCTTGATGCGCGGGCCAAAGCCCTGCTCGGCGAGCTTCTCGGCCGTGGTGATCGGGCCCGTCGCGGCATCGAGCTCCATCAGCGCCTCGTCGGCGGCCTGCGCTTCCATCTGCCGCTCGCGCAGCCGCTTCAGGGTCGCCTCGGCCTCTGGCAGCGTGCATTCGTAGGGACGCGCCGCCTCGATGCCGCCGCGGCGCAGATTGCGCACGGCCTCGGAGGCGCGCGCAATCCGCCGGCCGCGATCGAGCTCGGCAATGCGCGCCTCGGCGTTGGCGACATGCTTCTTCAGCCTGGTGATCTCGGTCGCGAACAGCGCCCGCGCCGTCCTGGCCGCGTCACGCTCGGCCTCGAGGCCGGCGATCGCCTGCGCCGCCTCGCGGGCCAGATCCTCGCGGCCGCCGTCGAGCGCTGCGGTGGCGCGCACCTCGAGATCGGTGATCCGCGCCAGGGTCGCCTCGAGCCGCTTGCCCTCCTGCTGGTCCTGCGCGATGGCCAGCGCGAGCGCGCGCTTGCTGCGATCGACGGCGGCAGCGGCGTCACGCAGCTGCTGATCCAGGATCACCAGTGCGGTACGGTCCTGCAGCTCCTCCTCCGCGACGGCCACGGTGCCCCGAAACAGCGTCAGAACAGTCTTGAACATTGTGAACTCCCTGTTATGAGCATTGCTCATATAGTTTCTTCTAGCGCAGCCATGAGCGACGCTCAAGGAATATTTTGAGCATCGCTCAATATTTTGGTTAACAATGTCCAAGACACTGGAAAGACGTGCAAAACAGCGCGAAGCCCTGATCGAGGCCGCCGAGCGGATGATCCGCACGCGGGGTCTCGTCGGTCTGAAGACGCGCGATCTCGCCCAGGAGATCGGCGTCGCCAATGGCGCGGTCTACAATCTCGTCGCCGATGTCGACGAGCTGGTGCTGATGGTTGGATCACGCACCCTGGCGCGGCTCGACGCGGAATTGTCGGCGGCCGAAAGCGCCGGGCCGCCGGGCCCAGAGGCTGCGCTGGTGCGCATCGCGATCGCCTATTGCGACTTCGCCGCCCACAATCTCGAGCTCTGGCGCGCGCTGTTCGAGCATCGCATGGCGCCCGAGAAGCCGTTGCCCGACTGGGCCATCGCCGACCAGATGCACCTGTTCCGTCACATCCACCAGCCGCTGGCGGCGTTGTTTCCGCAGCGCTCGTTCGACGACATCAGCGTCACCGCGCGCAGCCTGTTCTCGGCGGTCCACGGCATGGTCGCGCTCGGCTTGGAGCAGAAGCTGATCGCTGTGCCGCTCGCGGCCTTGCGCGCGCAGATCGCGACCATGGTGAAGGCGATGGTGACGGGACTGGTGGCGGAGGAGACGGCCGGCCGGTGACGCGGAGCTCGGCGTCGCGCGCAGCGTCATCGGATGCTGATGCCAACAACAAGTACGGCTGCTTCACGGCACTTCTCTCCTGCCTGCTGCGATAGCTAGTTGCTGCCCCGGCGGCGCGGCTCCCGCCTTGTTCAGCCGGAATTGACGGCGAGAACAAACAACCGCCCCATTGCTTCGCAGTATCATGCCGACGTTCGGACTTGTTCCAGACAACATGTCTGGAACTGCCGTTCCACCGACGCTCGACGACGAGTGTTAGTTCGTGTGACATGTGCAGATCTCGGCGCATGGCCACGCTCATCCGGCCGGCAGAACCTGCAGCGTATGCCGCGCGATCCAGAAAAAACTCCAACGAGTCCATGACGCGCGAGCCAAGGGGAAAATCGTGAGACATCTGCGTGCGCCCAATGACGACCGCGATCCGCCATTCCCGTCCGGCTACGACGACGGCCGGCGTCCGCTGTATGAACAACCGTGGCGCGACGAGCACGATCGGCCTACCCCTGCTGAATTCGCGTCCCGTTATGGCGTGCAGGAGGTTCCTCGGCCGCCACGGGAACGGCGTCTCCTCGGCGCGTTGAGCATGATGGGGCTCGTGGCTGTCGCCGCAGGCGTGGCCGGCTTTGCAGCGACGAAACTTCCGACGCGGTGGAGTGCTGGGCTCTCCGCCAACGGCCGTGCGGAGGTTGCAGCCACGGCAACGGTGCCGTCATCGCCGGCCCGAGCCGCGCAGACCGTTGCACCGGTCCAAGATGCTCTCCCAACTGGAGCGATTGCGAGCGCCGTCCCCGTCGTCACGCCGGATCAGAGCCTGCCGCTGAGGGAGGAGGACCGCGCGCCGAAGTTCGATACACGGATGGCCAATGCCGCGTCGGCGCAGCCGACCAGCGCGCGGCCCCCGGTCCAGGGCGTGACGGATACCGAAATCAGCTTCGGAATGGCGGCGCCGTTCTCTGGTCCGGCCAGGGAGATGGGCCATCAGCTCAAGCTCGGCATCGACCTCGCCTTCGCGCAGGCCAACGAGGAAGGCGGCGTGCATGGCCGGCAGCTCAAGCTCTACACGGCCGATGATGCCTATGAGCCGACGCGGACGCTGAACGCGATGAAGGAACTCTACGAGCAGCACAGGGTGTTCGGCTTCGTCGAGAACTACGGCAGTCCGACGGCCCTGATCTCGGTGCCGTACGCGCTCGAGCATCATGCGCTCTATTTCGGCGCCTTCACCGGCGCTCCTTCGCTCCGCCACGATCCGCCGGATCGCTACGTCTTCAACTACCGTGCCGGCTACGCCGAGGAAGCCCATGCGCTCGTGAACTATCTCGTCAAGAGCCGCAAGCTGCGTCCGCAGGAGATCGGAGTTCTCACCCAGCAGGATGCCTACGGCGACGCGGGGTGGGAGGGTGTCAGCAAGGCGATGCACGGGCTGCGCGGCGGCGTGGGCGACGCCTTCCGCATGAGCTACAGCCGCAACACCGTCAATGTCGACGAGGCCATCGCGCAACTGCGCCGGCAGAAGCATGCGATCAAGGCGGTGGTGCTGGTCGCCACCTTTCGCGCCGCGGCCAAGTTCATCGAGAAGACCCGCGACCTGTATCCGGACATGATCTACGCGACGATTTCGGGTGTCGGCAGCACCGGCCTCGCCAGTGAGCTGATGGTGCTCGGCCCGCGCTATGCGGACGGCGTCATCTGCACCCAGGTCACGCCGGCGGTCGACGGCTACGCGTCCGTTACCCTGAACTACAAGAAGGCGCTCGACAGATATTTCCCGGGAGAGCCGGCGGACTACTCGTCCCTGGAAGCCTATCTCACCGCCAACATCCTGATCGAAGGACTGCGTCGCGCCGGTCCCGCTGTCGACACCGAGTCGCTGGTCGATGTCCTCGAATCGATGCGGAATTACGAGCTGGGCGTTGGATCAAGGGTGAGCTTCGGCCCGTCCGACCACCAGGCGCTGCACAAGGTCTGGGGCACGCAGCTCGACAAGACCGGCCAGTATCACGCAATAGATCTCGAATAGGCTGAATGGCCTGGGCTCGCCGCTCCGTGCAGCGTGCATGAGCGGGTTGCTTTCATCGGCGCTTTCGGCCATATCGATCGCATGATCAAGACTGAGACCTTGCACGCGAACACGTGGTGGCGCTCCATCTAGGAGCGGCACGGCCTCGTCATTCATTCGCCCGTCGCCGCCGTTCATCGGCCTGCGACGCGGTTCTTGTCATCAACAGCATCGAAGAGCTCGATCGAGCGGCGGTTCTCACTTCTGGAGAACCACGATGCCTCTCTCAATGCCAGAACGTCCCGTCATCCTGACCGGCGACAGGACCACCGGCCCCCTGCACCTCGGCCACTATGTCGGCTCGCTGCAGAACCGCGTCGCGCTGCAATCGACGCATCGGCAATTCCTGCTGCTGGCCGATGCCCAGGCGCTGACGGACAACGCCCACGATCCGGGCAAGGTGAGCCGGAACATCCTGGAGATCGCGACCGACTATCTCGCCGTCGGCATCGACCCGGAGATGACGACCATCTGCCTGCAATCGCACCTGCCGGCGCTGGCCGATCTCACGCTGCTCTACATGAACTTCGTCACGGTGGCGCGGCTCGAGCGCAACCCGACCATCAAGGACGAGATCCAGACACGCGGCTTCGGCCGCGATATACCGGCCGGCTTCCTGTGCTATCCCGTCGCGCAGGCCGCGGACATCACCGCCTTCAGGGCGACCATCGTGCCGGTCGGCGAGGACCAGGCGCCGCTGATCGAGCAGACCAACGAGATCGTCCGCCGCATCAACCGCCAAGCGGGCACGGAGGTGCTCCCCGAGGCACGCGCGCTGATCCCGAGCGTCGGACGCCTGCCTGGCGTGGACGGCAAGGCCAAGATGAGCAAATCACAGGGCAACACGATTCCACTCTCCGCCACCGCGGACCAGATTCGCGATGCCGTCCGCCGCATGTTCACCGATCCCGGCCACGTCAGGGCCGCCGATCCGGGGCGTGTCGAAGGCAATGTCGTTTTTACCTATCTCGACGCGTTCGACGACGATCACGCGGCGGTCGCGGACCTGAAGGCGCGCTACGTCCGCGGCGGCCTCGGAGACAGCGTCGTGAAGCAGCGACTTGATGACGTGCTGCAGGCCGTGGTCGCGCCGATCCGCGACCGGCGGGCAGCGTTTGCGCGTGATCCCGACCATGTTCTCGAGATCGTCAGGCACGGCACCGAACTGGCGCGCACCGTCACCGATGCGACCTTGCGCGACGTACGCGAGGCGCTGGGTCTGTTTGCGCTGCATTAGCGGTGCGATGCTAATGTCTGATAACATGAATTAACTAATTCCCGCTCCGCTGCGTCACTGGAACACGAAACGGCTGCGCGTGTCCCGTCGAAATAGGCGCTGCGCTGTCAAGCGGCCGCGAAAGGCGCTATGCTGCGTTCGCGCCTGCCCAACTGTGATGCCGAGATCCGGTTTCGAAGTATTCAGCACTCGCGTTTCACCCGGAGAACACATGGCGAAGCGACCCATCGTAAAGCCGCCGACGGCCGCAAAGCCGCAGCCAAAGAAGCAGGCTTTCGATCCGGCGGTGTTCCTGAAGACCGAAGGCCCAGGCCGGACGATCGGGAAATACCGAAAGGACCAGCAGATCTTTTCCCAGGGCGGCCTCGCCGATGTGCTGTTCTATATCATCACGGGCACGGTCAAGATCGTCGTCCATTCCGAGCAGGGCAAGGAGGCGGTCATCGCGCTGCTCGGTCAGGACGATTTTTTCGGCGAGGGGTGCCTGGCCGGCCAGTCTCATCGGCTGTCGGCGGCGTCGGCCATCACGGACAGCGAAATCCTGCGGATCACCAAATCGGCCGCGATCAGCACCCTGCGCGAGCAGCCGGCGTTCTCCGAGGTGTTCGTTTCGCACATCCTCGCCCGCACGATCCGCGTCGAGGCCGATCTCATCGATCAGTTGTTCAATTCGAGCGAGAAGCGCCTTGCGCGGGCGCTACTGCTGCTGGCCAATTTCGGCAATGACGGCAAGCCGCAGCGGGTCATCGCGAAGGTCAGCCAGGAGATGCTGGCCGACATGATCGGCACCACCCGCTCGCGGGTCAGTCACTTCATGAACAAGTTCCGCAAGCTGGGCTTCATCGACTACAACGGCCATCTCGTGATCCACAACTCCCTGCTGAACGTGGTTCTGCACGATCAGCCGCATATCGCAGGCGTGAAGTCGGTTGAAGGCAAGGCGCCCCTCAAGAGCCTATGACCGTGCATCTCGAGTGACCGTGCATCTCGAGATCGAGCTGGCCCTGCTCGATCCACGCCACCATCAAATCAATGCTGGCTGCGCACCGCCGTCGTGGGCGGCTGGAGAAATGCATCGAACCGCTGCTTGACGATGGCGTAACATTCGCACGAGGCTTTCTCGAGTCCGGGCCGGTCGAGCACCTGAATGGTGCCGCGACGATAGCTGATCAGGCCGGCCGCCTGCATGGATTGCGCGGCAAGCGTCACCGACTTGCGATTGGCGCCGAGGATCTGCGACAGGAATTCATGCGTGTACGGAAGCACCGCCCCTTCGGCCCGGTCGTGCATCATCAGCAGCGCATCGGCAGATGCGCTCTTCGGGATCCATCTGTCACACGCCCCACGACTCGCTGTCGGTGGGCCACACCACCGAGCGGAAAGAATTGCCGCCGAATGAGCGGAGCTGGCCGACGCGCCAACCCGGCCTGCCGCCTGGCTCGCATAGGGCGGTCTCCGATGATGAGGGTGCTGCCCCGCCCACTGAAAGGCTGGCATGAGCACGCCTCTCGCCACGGCATCAGTGCCCGCTCTCCGTGGAAGGTCCTCTGGATGAGCGCGCGGGGGGCACAGCGAGCGTCAGGTGCTACTGCCCGCGCCGGGGAGCCATTCTCCTCGATTCGGCTCCCGACGAATTGCGCTGCGGCAAACTGGACCCATGTTCGCTTTTGCTCAGACTCCGACCGGGAACGGCAACACAATAGTCTCATAATATCAAATTGTAAGGAAGAGAGCAGCGGGGAATTTGTAGTCGGAGTGCGTCCTGTTTTGGAGAATTCGCGTGTTGAGACATCAGAGCCAAGATACCGCTTTTCCGATCTTTCTCGAGCGGGCAGGCGTCCGGAATGACATACGCAGCTACAGGCTCATCCAACAATCTGTGCTCGCCGAATTCAGTCGTGCTGCATTGCAGACCCGCGATATCAACAGCGTTCTTCAGCGCGCCACCGCGCTCTGCGCCAAGGGCCTCAATGCACCGTTCACGATGGCGATGGAATTCGTGGCGGATGGCAAGAGACTGCTGGTCCGCGCGGGTTACGGATGGCCGAGCCCGGTCGAGCAATCATCGTTCGTCGTGGACAGCGCCTCGCCTGCTGGCCGCGCCTTCCAGACAGGTCAAGCCATCATCACCAGTCGCGGCCCCCCTGATGGTCGCTTCGAGACACCGGGACTTCTTCCAGTAGACCGCGGCATCAAGACGTCGATCAGCGTCCGGATCGATCGCGGCGGACAAGGCGGCGGCTATTTCGGCGTGCTCCAGGTCGACAGTCCGGCCCCCCGCCGCTTCGACGAGGCAGACGTTGCCTTCCTCACTGCATTCGCCGACATCGTCGGGATTGCAATCGAGCGCCTGCATGAGGAGACGCGGCTCCGGGAAGCCTTGGACCATCAAGCCATGCTGACGCGCGAAATGGGCCACCGCGTCAAGAACAGCCTCGCATCCGTCGTGGCCATGCTCCGCGTCCAGTCGTTCGGGTCGCATTCGGCTGAAGCCAAGCGCGCCCTCGAAGACGCAGGATCGCGCGTGGCGGCCATTGCCCAGGTTCATGATCATCTCTCGCGGGCCTCGCAGATCGGCTTGATCGACGTCGACGTCTTCCTCAATGACTTCTGCAGCCGGCTGCAACGCGTCGCGGGAACGAATGTGCTGCGCAGCGACTCCGACCCGATACGGCTTTCGGCCGATCATGCCGTTCCTCTCGGCCTGCTGATCAATGAGCTGGTCAGCAACGCCGTGAAACATGCCTACCCCGGCCGGGACGGGACGATCGACATCTCCGCCCGTGACATCGACGGCTGGCTACACCTCAGCGTGTCCGATCATGGTGTCGGTCTGCCGGCCGGTTTCGACATCGATCAACCGCGCGCGAGCCTGGGGTTCCGGATGATCAAGGGGATGGTCGAGCAGCTCCGCGGCCGCCTCTCCGTCAGCGCCAACCAGTCAACCGGCACGCGTGTCCTGGTCGAACTGCCGATGATCCCCCGCAATGAAGGGATTGCACCCGCGGCAGCACTCGTCACCGCAGAGCGACCGGTGCTGGAGAAGACCCGGTGATCCCTTGGGCGATCATCATTCGCCAGCACGGCCGATGACGTGATCCTCGATGCGCCGCTGACAAGGCCGGCCGCTTTCTCGAACGGCAGCTCTTTGTCAATGCTCCTCGTCCACGTGCCGCTGGTGGCGACGAGCGCGCTACACGCTTCATGGTGAGACCACACCGCAAATCCGAACATGCGCGAGCCCGGCGGCATTTACCGGGCGGAAACCGTTGCTGGCGTTCAATGCGAGCATGGCACAGTTGCGCATGGAAGTTCGCGATTCGACCGGCACCATCCTGCCGGGCTATGGCGACGCATTCTTCGACCTCAGGCTCCCCGGCGATCACCGCCGCGTGGCGCGGACCCTGCTCCAGATCATTCGCGGCGACGATGTCCGCTCACCGGTGCACAGCGTCCACTTCTTCCGGGGCGCTTCCGAGATCGGCTGCTGGTCGGTCGATGACGAGCGCGCGGAGATGAGCTTCGTGGACCAGTTCGCGCACACGCCGCCGGCCGCGGCGTAACAGCTTCCCCGACGAGCTCAAGGCACGCGGCATCGGCCTCACGCGATCCGCGGGTGCGCGGTCTGGTGCCAGGTCCAGGCCGAGCGGATGATCGTGCCGTCATAGTCGGTGCCGAAAATCGCGAAGTCCGGCACATAGCCGAGGATCGCCGTGAGCGCCCGCGGGATGAGGTGCGTCTCGGGATCGCGCAGCTCACCGATCAGGCCTGACGCGTCGGCACCGCCGGCGTTGAAGTGCGGCGATGGCCGGTGGACAGATTGTCGTAGCAGACCGGCGCGTAGCCGGCCTCGGCGACAGCCTTGCAGCAATGAGCCCCGATGTAGCCGGCGCCGCCGGCAACCAGGATCGCTCCCTTGTGATCCATGCATGAAGGCCTCCTGATCAGCAAACGGCTGGATCGAGTCGCGGATGCGAAATGTGACCCAGCGAGGCGACCGCTGCAACCGGGCAGCGCGCGCCGGCCGGCGTCACCGACAACCGCTTGGCGGCAGGCCGCTCCGTGCTCTTAACGCTCTCGCACCCAGCCGGTCGTCCAAATTGCGGTCAAGTGACGCCGAATAGCTGATGTCACGCGATGACAGCACGACATCTAGCCGTGAACAGACCTCGTACCGGGCCGCGCCGCTGATTCGGACGCGGTTCGTTCAAGCCACGTTCTGAACGTTAACGTGAGCGCGCACGACGTCGCATTCTGGGACATCATGCGCAGGCTGGCCGTGGCAGCGAGTCCAGCGCTGATGTCGTTGGCGCGATCACGGCGCTGCGAGGTCGGCGCGGCTCCAGGTGCAGGCCGTGCCTGTGCGCCCGCCCGGCACGCCGGTCCGTTCGGCGCGCAGATGTCCATGCCCCCGGGTGCATGGCTCACAATCCAGAGTCCAGGTGGCACGCGGCGCAGAATGGGGTACGAGTCGTCGGACTGATCAGCGTCGGCCGATGCGGGAGACGTCCCTTGAGTGAAACACCGAGCAACGTCGACGCGGCGGCGCGCGCTGCAGCGACGCCACCGCCCTCGTCCGCCGCGGCGCCCGGGCTCTCGGCGCGTCTCGGCATTCCGCTGCTTGCGGTGATCGCAGCGCTCGCCTTCGTGGCGCTCGCGACCACGCGCTGGAACGCCTGGACCGGCAACGCAACGACCCAGTCGACCAACGACGCCTATGTGCGCGCCGACCTGACGCAGCTCTCGAGCCGCGTGGCCGGCGAGGTGACGAAGGTCGCGGTCAGCGATTTCCAGCAGGTCAAGGCCGGCGACCTGCTGGTCCAGATCGATCCGGCCGACTACGAGGCACAGGTGTCGCAGGCCGAGGCCAATGTCGAGGCGGCACAGGCGGCGCTCGACAACCTCAGCAATCAGGTCGAGCTGCAATACGCAACCATCGCGCAGGCCGAAGCGCAGCAGGTCTCGGCCGGCGCGGCCGAGGTGCAGGCCAGGCAGGAGGAAGAGCGCCAGCAGTCGCTGTCGCAGAGCGAAGCGGGTACCAAACAGCGGCTGGAACAAGCCACCGCCGCCTATGCCAAGGCGCAGGCCGACGTGCGCGCGAGCCGCGCGGTGATCGCCGCGCAGCGTCATCAGCTCGAGGTGCTCACCGGCACCAAGAAGCAGCGCGGCGCCGATCTCGCCGGCGCCAAGGCCGCGCTCGCCGCGGCGCGGCTCAAGCTCGGCTACACCAGGATCACCGCGCCATTCGACGGCGTCGTCGGACAGCGCCAGGTGCAGGTCGGCGACTACGTCAATATCGGCAGCAGCCTGATCGCGGTGGTGCCGCTACCGCATGTTTTCGTCATCGCCAACTACAAGGAAACGCAGCTCACCCATGTCGCGCCCGGCCAGCCGGTCGAGGTCACCGTGGACTCGTTCCCCGGCGAAAGCCTGCACGGCCGCGTCGAGCGGATCGCGCCGGCCTCCGGCTCGCAATTCGCGCTGCTGCCGCCCGACAATGCCACCGGCAATTTCACCAAGGTCGTACAGCGCATTCCGGTCCGCATCGCCCTCGACGGCGACCAGCCGCTGCTCGCGCGGCTGCTGCCGGGGATGTCGGTCGTGACCCACATCCGCACCGCCGGCCAGGCCGATGGCACCAAGTGAGACCGAGCGCGGACCGCTGTCGCGCGGCGGCCAGGCGGCGCATCCGCTGTTTGCCGTCGGCGCCGTCCTGCTCGGCTCGTTCCTGGCGAATTTCGACAGCCGGCTGACCTCGGTCGGCCTGCCCGATCTGCGCGGCGCGTTCTCGCTCGGTTTTGACGAGGGCGCCTGGCTGTCCACCGCGGCGATCGGCTCGCAGATCGTGATCGCGCCGGCCGTGGCGTGGCTCGCGACGGTGTTCGGTCTGCGCCGTGTGCTGGGTATTCCCAGCCTCATCTATGCGGTGCTGTCCCTGATCATTCCGTTCGTGCGCGACTATCCGACCTTGATCGCGCTCGCGATCCTGCACGGCATGCTGCTCGGCACCTTCGTGCCGGCCACCTTGATGATCATCTTCCGCAACCTGCCGATCCGCTGGTGGCTACCGGCCATCTCGATCTATGCGATCCGGGTCGGCTTCGCGCTGGATACCTCGACCTCGCTGGTCGGCTTCTATGTCGAGCATCTCGGCTGGCAGTGGCTGTACTGGCAGGGCGTCGTGCTGGCGCCGCTGATGGCGCTGATGGTCTATCTCGGCACCCCGGCCGAGCCCGTCAACCGCGCGCTGCTCGAGAACGCCGACTGGGGCGGGATGCTGTTGCTCGGCAGCGCCGTGGCGATGATCTATGCCGGTCTCGACCAGGGCAACCGGCTCGACTGGCTGCAATCGGGCACGGTGATGGCGCTGCTGTGCGGCGGCGCCGCGCTGTTCGTCCTGTTCCTCGTCAACGAGGCGCTCGCCCCGCAGCCATGGGCGCATTTCAACGTGCTGTTCTCGCGCAACATCGGGCTGTCGCTGGTGGTGATCCTGCTCTACACGCTGACCAGCCTCTCGAATGCGTCGCTGGTGCCGAACTTCCTCGTCACCATCACGCAGTTGCGGCCGGAGCAGAGCGGCTCGTTGCTCTTGATCTACGGCGCGCTGCCGATGGTCGTGCTGGTGCCGCTGTCGATCGTCCTGCTTCGCCATCTCGATCCTCGCATCGTCGTCGTGCTCGGTCTCAGTGCCTTCGCGGCGGCCAATCTGCTCGGCACCCAGATCACCCATGCCTGGGCGCGCGAGGATTTCATCGTCATCGTCGTGCTGCAGTCGATCGGACAGGCCCTGACCTTGCTTCCGATCATCATCCTCGCGCTGTCGAATTCCGATCCGGCCCGCGCGACGTCCTTTGCGGCCTATATCCAGGTGATGCGGCTCGGCGGCGCCGAAATCGGCGTCGCCCTGATGGGCACGTGGCTGCGGGTGCGCGAGCAGGTGCATTCGGCCTATCTCGGCCTCAACATCCGGAGCGGCGATCTCGACGTCGCACGCGCATTGCAACGGTTGACCGGCTATTTCGCCGCGCATGGCGCAGGCCAGGCCAAGGCCCGCGCCGTCGGGACCTTGGCCGCGCAGGTGCAGCGCGAGGCCAACGTGCTCGCTTATCTCGACGCGTTCTGGCTGTGCTTCTGGCTCGCGATCGCCGCGCTCCTGCTGGTCGCCCTGATCACGCGCGCGCCGCCGGGGCCATTCGCGCCGATACCGATCGGTCTGAGGGCGGCGTGGATGCGACGGTTCGGATCGTCGACGACGTGAACGGGCCCGCCCCCGCATTCGGGTCATAGCTTCCTCTCCAACAACGCCGGCGCGCCTCTGCGCCTTTAACCTTCTGGCGCAAGCCGAGCCGCGCGATCAGAATCGCTGGCGCTGCATGTTGCGCGCCGTCTTTGAGAGCTACGACATCTAGCCGTGAACAGATTTCAAACCGTGATTCGCAAGCGATTCGGACGCGGTTCGTTCCAGCCGCGTTCCGAACCTTAACAGCGGCACGGTGAGCGTCGCATTCTGGGACATCATGCACGCGATGGTTGCAGCAACTCATCGAGCGGCCATTTCGGACGCTTGATCTTCCTGTAGGGCAACGTCGTCACGTCGCGCGCGACCACACCGGGCGCATCGACCATGATGATGTCGGCCGCGAGCGGCGCAAATGCCGCGCGGAAATGCTGGGCGGATTTCACCACGACGAGCTTGCGCGTGGCAGGATCGCAGCCGAGCTGCGTGAAGAAGTCGGTGCCGAACGCCTGGCAACGGAACGTCGTGATCACGACCTCGACGCCATTGCTCACGATCAACGCGCAATCGCCGAGCTTGGCGGGCGTGCCGGCAAGGCCCGTCATCACCATGTTCTCCTTCAGCGCCTTGATCTCCCAGGTCGCATCGACCGGATCACCCGACAGCGGACCGATCTTGCCGCCGATCCGCAGCGGCAGCTTGGCGCCAACGCCGGCATCGAAGGCGATGCGCACCGCGATCGGATCCCAGAGTGGACCGAGGCAGGCATTGCCGATGTTGCGGTCGAGCAGCCGGCGCAGGATGAACGTGGAATCGCCGGGCGCACCGCCGCCGGGATTGTCGCTGGCATCGCCGAGCACGATGGTGCCGTCTGTCGCCAATGCCTGGTCAAGCGCGGCATCGACGGCGGGCATACGCTCGGTCACCGCCTCGCGCATGCCGATCAGTTCGTCCGCAAGGCGGCGTGCCAGCGCCTTCGCCCTGACACCATCCGGATCGACGGCGGCATCGCTGTAGACCAGCACCTTGGTGCCCATGTCAGGCGTGTCGCCCCAGCCGAAGCCGTGCACGATCGAGACCGAGACGATGCCGTCCTTGCCTTCGAGCGCGGTGATGCGGTCGACGAAGCTGCGCACCGGCTCGCGCGTGGTGTGCAGGGTGACGATCATGTCGGTGTCGACCAGGGCCTTCTGCAGCTTCAGCCGCTTCTCGGCGATCTCGGTGCAATGCTTCACCAGATCCTGCGCGCGCTCGAGGATGTCGGTGTGCGGATATTCCTTCCAGCAGATCAGCAGATCGGCGCTTCTGACCATCAGCTCGCTCATGTGAACGTGGGGGTCGAGCGTCGCACCGATGACCACATCGGGCCCGACGATCTCGCGGATGCGCGCGAGCAGCTCACCCTCGCAATCATCGTAGCCGTCGGCGATCATCGCGCCGTGCAGGCCGATCAACGCCATGTCGACCGGCAGCGCGGCTTTGAGGTCGGCAAGAATCTGGTCACGCAGGGTCTCGAACGCGGCGCGGGTGACCAGCCCGTTGGGCACGGCCGCAGCCACCAGCCCTTCGATCAGCGTCCAGCCCTTGGACGGCCCGACCTGGCGCGCAGCCCATAGCGGCCCGCCATGCATCTGCATCTTGTCCGGATGCTGGCCGGCCGGGAAGTAGGCGCGCTCATGGAAGGTCGCGAGCCCCGTGGGCATCGGCGCGAAGGTGTTGGTCTCGGTGGCAAGGGCGGCGGAGAAGACACGCATGGAGGGGAGGCTCTTGGTTCGCGCGAGGGACGAGGATGCGGCGCAGGGGACCGCATCGCGTCCATCAGCACAAGCCGGCAGGAATGAAGAGCGCCCCGTCGCCCAGCGCATGAGCGGCGTCAGACCGCGCTCTCAACCGCGACCGACTGATCCTCGATCGCCTTGATCGCGACCAGCGCGACCTGCGTCAGCGCCTCGCGGTCGGCGCCTGACGACGCCATCACGCTCATGCCGGTGATGACGGCCGAGACATAGCGGGCGAGCGCCGCAGGGTCGGCGGTGGCAGCCAGATCGCCTTCGCCCTTTGCGCGATCGAAACGCTGCCGGAGCTGTTCCTCGGTCTGCGCACGGCGGGCCGCGAGCTCGAACGGCACATTGGCCGAGCCGGAGCCGCAGGCGAGACCGCCCTGCACCAGCAGGCAGCCGGGCGGATTGGAGGGATCGGTCTGTTTCTCGGCGACGCCCATCAGCATCCGCGCGGTGACCTCGCGGGCGGTCGGCGCACTCAGCACCTCGTCCATCCAGGCCTCCCGTCGCGCCGTGTAGCGGTCGAGCGCGGCCCTGAGCAGGGCCTCCTTGCTGCCGAACGCGGCGTAGAGGCTGGGCGGGTTGATGCCCATGGCGTCGGTGAGCTGGGCGATGGTGGCGCCCTCATAGCCATGGCGCCAGAACACCTCCATCGCCTGGTCCAGCGCGGTGTCGCGATCGAAAGTCCGGGGCCGTCCGATGCCCATGTGCAAAACTCCTGTTCCGTCTCCGCCCCGTCCGATTCTTATCTAGTTGTTATTGAACGCGATTTCTTTGATCTGGCGCAGTCGCCGAAAGTCGGGCTACTATTTTCGTAGTATCCGTTACATAAGTCTCTTGCGAACCGGTTGCCAGCGCCACATTTGTAGCGAGCACTACAAAACTGGAGCGCGCCAATGCCTTCGCCCGAAATTCGTTCCTCCGGCCGCCTGAAGCGGTGGCTGAGCACCGTCGCCGCCGCTGGCCTGCTGATTGCCGCCGGATCCTATGCCGGCTCCCATTATTTCAACTTCAGTTCCGCGCCGAATGCAGCCCGCGCTGCGGCCCCCGAACAGGCCGTCGCCGTTACGGTTGCCGTGGTCGAGCCGCGAAAGGCGAGCCTGTGGGACGAGTTCTCCGGCCGGCTCGAAGCTGTCGAGCGGGTCGAGATCCGGCCGCGGGTGGCCGGTGCCATTCTCGGCACCAATTTCACCGAGGGCTCGCTGGTCAAGGCTGGCGACGTCCTCTTCAAGATCGACCCGGCGCCCTACGCAGCCGAGGTCGACCGGGCGCAGGCGCAGCTGGAAGCGGCGCGCGCCCGCGCCGCTTTCGCTGCCAACGAACTGGAGCGCGGCGCGCAGCTGGTCGGCAATTCGATCGTGACCAAGCGCGATTACGACCAGCGCGACAACGGCAATCGCGAGGCGATCGCCAACGTCAAGGCCGCCGAGGCGACCTTGCAGACGGCCAAACTCAACCTCGACTACACACAGGTGCGGGCGCCAGTCGACGGCCGGGTCGGCCGGATCGAGGTCACCGTCGGCAACCTCGTCGCCGCCGGCTCGGCCTCGCCGGTGCTGACTTCGCTGGTGTCCGTCAATCCGATCTATGCGAGCTTCGACGCCACCGAAGAGCTGGTGTTGCGCGCATTGTCGGCGATCGCCGATGGCTCGGGCAAGCGCGGCAATCTCGACCGCATCCCGGTCGAGATGACGACCTCGGGCGGCATCGCGGCATCCGGCCACATCCAGTTGATCGACAATCAAGTCAACGGGCAGAGCGGCACGATCCGCGTCCGCGCCGTGTTCAAGAACGAGGACGGCCGGCTGATCCCCGGCCAGTTCGCGCGCGTGCGCATGGGCCAGCCGCAGCAGCAATCGCTGGTGCTGCTCGACGAGCGCGCCATCGGCACCGACCAGGACAAAAAATTCGTGATGGTGGTCGGTGACGACGAGCGCGCTGTCTATCGCCCGGTCAGCCTCGGCGGCAGCGTCGACGGCCTGCGCATCATCTCCGCCGGTCTCAAGCCCGGCGAGCGCGTCGTCGTCAACGGCCTGCAGCGGGTGCGGCCGGGTGCGTTGTTGAAGACGCAGGTGGCCGCGATGGGCGCACGCGATGGGGCGGCGTCAGACAACAAGCAACTGGCGCAGCGCTGATCGTCATTGAGGCCCGGCTATCCGCGACCACCACAACTGTCGTCCCCGCGAAAGCGGGGACCCATAACCACCGGCCCTGCTTGTCGACCAAGGAAGATGACCCGCAGTCTTTTTCACCAATTGGCCGTCCGCGGTATGGGTCCCGGCGTTCGCCGGGACGACACCGGATGTGAGGCGGCAGCGAGCCAAACAGGCCAAGCGAAATCCACACTACACGCTGACATCTCCCGACCACGGGGCCTCCCATGAACCTCTCCAAATTCTTCATCGACCGGCCGATCTTCGCAGGCGTGCTGTCGACGCTGATCTTCCTCGGCGGCTTGATCGCGCTGTTCTCCATGCCGATCTCCGAATACCCCGACGTCGTGCCGCCCTCCGTCGTGGTGCGCGCGACCTATCCCGGCGCCAATCCGAAGGTGATCGCCGAGACGGTGGCGACGCCGATCGAGGAGCAGATCAACGGCGTCGAGAACATGCTCTATATGAGCAGCCAGGCGACCACCGACGGCGCGATGACGCTCACGGTCACCTTCAAGCTCGGCACCGATCCGGACAAGGCCACGCAGCTGGTGCAGAACCGCGTGCAGCAGGCCGAGCCGCGGCTGCCCAACGTCGTGCGCCAGCTCGGCGTCATCACCAAGAAGAGTTCGCCCGACCTCACCATGGTCGTGCATCTGATCTCGCCGAACGGCCGCTACGATACGACGTACCTGCGCAACTACGCGGTGCTCAACGTCAAGGACCGGCTGGCGCGCATCGACGGCGTCGGCGACGTGCAGCTGTTCGGCGCCGGCGACTATTCGATGCGGGTCTGGGTCGATCCGCAGAAGGCGGCCGAGCACGGCCTGTCGGCGTCCGACATCGTCAAGGCGATCCAGGCGCAGAACGTCGAAGCCGCGGCCGGCGTGGTCGGCGCATCGCCCAGCGTCAAGGGGCTCGACCTGCAGCTCTCGGTCAATGCCGAGGGCCGGCTGTCGAACGAGGACCAGTTCGCCGACATCGTGGTGAAGACCGGCGCCCATGGCGAGATCACGCGGCTGCGCGACGTCGCGCGCATCGAGCTCGGCGCCTCGGAATATGGACTGCGCTCGCTGCTCGACAACAAGCAGGCGGTGGCGATCCCGATCTTCCAGGCGCCCGGCTCCAACGCGCTGCAGATCTCCGACAACGTCCGCGCCACCATGGCCGAGATCAAGAAGACGATGCCGGAGGGCGTCGAGTATCACATCGTCTACGATCCGACCCAGTTCGTGCGATCCTCGATCGAGGCCGTCGTGCACACGCTGTTCGAGGCCATCGTGCTGGTCGTGATCGTAGTGATCCTGTTCCTGCAGACCTGGCGCGCCTCGATCATCCCGCTGCTGGCGGTGCCCGTCTCGATCGTCGGCACCTTCGCGGTGATGCACCTGTTCGGCTTCTCGATCAACGCGCTCAGCCTGTTCGGCTTGGTGCTCGCCATCGGCATCGTCGTCGACGACGCCATCGTCGTGGTCGAGAACGTCGAGCGCAACATCGAGAGCGGCCTGTCGCCACGCGACGCCACCTACCAGGCGATGCGCGAGGTGTCCGGACCGATCATCGCGATCGCGCTGGTGCTGGTCGCCGTGTTCGTGCCGCTCGCCTTCATCTCCGGCCTCACGGGACAGTTCTACAAGCAGTTCGCGCTGACGATCGCGATTTCGACCGTGATCTCCGCCGTCAACTCGCTGACCCTGTCGCCGGCGCTGTCGGCGCTGCTGCTCAAGGGCCACCACGAGCCGAAGGACCGCCTCACCCGCATCCTCGACAAGAGCCTCGGCTGGTTCTTCCGCGGCTTCAACCGTGCCTTCGTCCGCGCCTCCGACAATTACAGCGGCAGCGTGTCGAAGGTGATCACCGGCAAGGCCGCGGTGATGATCCTCTACGTCCTGCTGGTCGGCGCCACCGCCGTGCTGTTCAAGCAGGTGCCGGGCGGCTTCGTGCCCGGCCAGGACAAGCAGTATCTGGTCGGCTTCGCCCGACTGCCCGATGGCGCCACGCTCGACCGCTCCGAGGAGGTCATCCGCAAGATGAGCGACATCGCGCTGACCCAGCCCGGTGTCGAGAGCTCGGTCGCCTTCCCCGGCCTGTCGATCTCCGGCTTCACCAACTCCTCCAATGCCGGCATCGTGTTCTCGACCTTGAAGCCGTTCGACGAGCGCAAGGATCCGTCGCTGTCCGGCGGCGCGCTGGCGATGGAGCTCAACAAGAAATATGCGGGCATTCAAGACGCCTTCATCGCAATGTTCCCGCCGCCGCCGGTCAACGGCCTCGGCACGATCGGCGGCTTCAAGCTGCAGATCGAGGACCGCGCCGGGCTCGGCTATGAGGCGCTCAACGACGTCACCAAGGCGTTCATGGCGGGCCTGCAGAAGTCGCCGGAGATCGCCGGCGTGTTCTCGAGCTTCCAGGTCAACGTGCCGCAACTGTTCGCCGACATCGACCGCACCAAGGCGCTGCAGCTCGGCGTGCCCGTGACCGAGGTGTTCAACACCCTGCAGATCTACCTCGGCTCGTACTACGTGAACGACTTCAACAAGTTCGGCCGCACCTATTCGGTGCGCGTGCAGGCCGACGCGCCGTTCCGCGCCCGTGCCGACGATATCCGCCAGCTCAAGGTGCGCTCCGCCTCCGGCGACATGGTGCCGCTGTCGGCGCTGCTCAACGTGCGACAGAGCGCAGGTCCCGAACGCGCCATCCGCTACAACGGCTTCCTGTCGTCGGACATCAACGCGGCAGCGGCACCCGGCTTCTCCTCGGGCCAGGCGCAGGCGGCGGCGGAGCGGGTCGCGGCCGAGGTGCTGCCGCCGGGCTTCGCCTTCGAATGGACCGACCTGACCTATCAGGAGTTCATCGCCGGCAATTCGGGCCTGTGGGTGTTTCCGCTCGCGATCCTGCTGGTGTTCCTGGTGCTGGCCGCGCTGTACGAGAGCCTCACCTTGCCGCTCGCGATCCTGATGATCGTGCCGATGGCGCTGCTGGCGGCGATGTTCGGTGTCTACCTCTCGAAGGGCGACAACAACATCTTCACCCAGATCGGCCTGATCGTGCTCGTCGGCCTCTCCGCCAAGAACGCGATCCTGATCGTCGAATTCGCCCGCGAGCTCGAATTCGCCGGGCGCACGCCGCTGCGCGCCGCGATCGAGGCCAGCCGGCTCCGGTTGCGCCCCATCCTGATGACGTCGATGGCCTTCATCATGGGCGTGCTGCCGCTGGTGCTATCGACCGGTGCAGGCTCGGAGATGCGGCGGGCGATGGGGGTCGCGGTGTTCTCCGGCATGATCGGCGTCACCGTGTTCGGCCTGTTCCTGACGCCCGTGTTCTACGTGCTGCTGCGAACGCTGACCGGCATGAAGCCGCTGACCCAGCACGGCGGCCACGGCACGGTGGCAGCGCAGCCTGCGGAGTAAACGGCATGTGAACAAGCGTGATGTCGGACGCGGAGAAACGCAATCGTCTCTTGTTTCGTAGAGGCAAGTGACAGTCGGCGTCCTCATCACGCTTCCCCGATGATCCGGGGCACGATCAATTCTCAGCGACTGTGAACTGGATCACAGACCAGCGCAGCGGAATGGAGGACGCCAACTCCAGCACGTTGCGCCGACCCGGCGGCCTGTCCCGCACCAGGCCGCCGGGTCATTCGACCGAAGGAGTTGCAACATGGATTTTTTGAATCATCTCGTCGCCGCCAGGCTGAAGAAGACGGCAAAGGGTTTTGAACGCATCGGCACACACGGTGCAGCGCGGCGGCTGCCGGCTCCGACCCGTGCACGGGCGACGAGCAGACCGGCGCTCGGCCTCGTCGTCGACAATTCGGCGGAGAGCGAACCGGTACCGGCACTTGCCTGCCCGGACGATCAAGGCTGCAGCGCCGGATTGTAGGGCCGCAAGCCCCCAACGCGTCACCGAGGTTGAACCCGGCCGGACCAGGCCAGGCGCCGGCAGCGGACGATCTCAACACGCCCCGCCGCAGCGCGGCCGACGCCGCCCCTAGCGCCAAAATGGCATCATCTCACGATCAAAACTCGCGCTTGCCACGGCTGGGAACAGCCGATAGCTTTTTTGAACCTTTCAAAGCGCGACGGATCATCGAGCATGTTTTCACGGCGGACCAGCCCCACGGGTGTGAAGGTGTCGAACGGAACGGGTCGGGCGACGCCACGCGCGGCCCTCACCGTCTCGAAGACGGTGCTGGTGGCTGCGGCAGCCGTGCTGAGCCTCGCCGCGGCGGCGCAGGCGCGCGATCTCACGGTGGTGTCGTGGGGCGGCAACTATCAGGACGCGCAGCGCAAGATCTACTTCCAGCCGTTCGCCGCCAAGCTCGGCGCCACCGTGCTCGACGAGAGCTGGGACGGCGGCTACGGCGTGCTGCAGGCCAAGGTGAAGGCCGGGGTGCCGAACTGGGATGCGGTGCAGGTCGAGGCCGAGGAGCTCGAGCTCGGCTGCAGCGACGGCATCTATGAGAAGATCGACTGGAGCAAGATCGGCGACAAGAAAGGCTTCATCCCGGCCGGCGTGAGCGATTGCGGCGTCGGCGCCATCGTCTGGTCGACGGGCATGTCCTATGACGGCGACAAGATCAAGGACGCGCCGAAGACGTGGGCGGACTTCTGGGACACGGCGAAGTTTCCCGGCAAGCGCGGCCTGCGCAAGGGCGCCAAATACACGCTCGAATTCGCGCTGATGGCCGACGGCGTGCCGGCGGCCGACGTCTACAAGATGCTGAAGACCAAGGAGGGCGTCGACCGCGCCTTCAAGAAGCTCGACGCGCTGAAGGCCGACATCGTGTGGTGGGAGGCCGGTGCGCAGCCGTTGCAGCTGTTGTCGTCCGGCCAGGTCGCGATGACCTCGGTCTATAACGGCCGCATCAGCGCCATCAACCGCACGGAGGGCAAGCATTTCGGTTTCGTGTTTCCGGGCAGCATCTACGCGGTCGACAGCTGGGTGGTGCTGAAGGGCTCGCCGAACAAGGATGCCGCGATGAACTTCATCGCGTTTGCGAGCCAGGCCGAGAACCAGGCCAAGCTGCCCGAATACATCGCCTACGGCCTGCCGAACATCGCCGCCGCCAAGCTGGTGCCGGAAAAATTCGCCGCCGAGTTGCCGACGACCCCCGATAATCTCAAGCAGGCGATCGCGCTCGACGTCGGCTTCTGGACCGACAATTCGGAAGAGCTGTCGAAGCGCTTCAACGCCTGGCTGGCGCGCTGAGGCTCGCCGCATCAGCAAACCGGGCGCGCGATGATCGTCGTCGCGACGCGCGCCTGCCCTCCTCGTGCATGAGTCCCGGCGAGGTCCGCGCCGAAAGCCTCCGTCATGGATACCCCCTTCATCTCGTTCCGGCAGGTGGTCAAGCGCTTCGCTGCGCTGACCGTGGTCGACGATCTCGATCTCGATATCGCGCGCGGTGAGTTCGTCGCCCTGCTCGGGCCCTCCGGCTCCGGCAAGACCACGCTCTTGATGATGCTCGCCGGCTTCGAGCAGCCGACCAGCGGCACGATCGAGGTCGGCGGCGCCAGGGTCGACGGGCTGCCGCCGCACAAGCGCAACATGGGTGTGGTGTTCCAGAACTACGCGCTGTTCCCGCATATGAGCGTGCGCGACAACATCGCCTTTCCGCTCAAGATGCGCGGCACGTCCAAGCCCGAGATCGCGCAGCGCGTCGCCCGCGTGCTCGACATGGTCAAGCTGTCGACCATGGCCGAGCGCAAGCCGGCGCAGCTGTCCGGCGGCCAGCAGCAGCGCGTCGCGCTTGCCCGCGCCCTGGTGTTCGAGCCGCAGGTGGTGCTGATGGACGAGCCGCTCGGCGCGCTCGACAAGAAGCTGCGCGAGCAGATGCAGCTCGACATCCGCGACCTGCACCGCCGGCTCGGCCTCACCATCGTGTTCGTCACCCACGATCAGGACGAGGCGCTGACGATGTCCGACCGCATCGCCGTGTTCAACCACGGCAGGATCGAGCAGATCGGCCGGCCGCGCGAGATCTACGAGCTGCCGCGCACGCCGTTCGTGGCGGAGTTCATCGGCGAAACCAACCTGCTGACCTGCCAGGTCGATGAGCACGCCGGCGAAGCCGTGCGGTTGACCACGGACTCCGGGCTGTCCTTGTCGGCGCATTCTGGCGTCGTACGCGGCGACGGCGGCAAGGTGCAGGTTTCGATCCGCCCGGAGGCGATCCGGATCAACGATCATGCTGCGGCGACGGCGAACCGTCTCACCGCCCGCATCCTCGATGCCGTCTATTTCGGCGACCACGTGCGGCTCGTGGCGTCAGTCGGCGAGCAGCGGCTGATCATCAAGGGCGACCGCATGAGCGAGGCGGCGGAGGTCGGCCGCGACGTGGCGCTGTCATTCGCGGCGTCGGATGTCTGGGTGGTGGGATCATGCGACCAGACCTCGCCCAGCGCCTGAAGGCGGCCCTGCTGCTCGCGCCGCTTCTGGCGTTCATGCTGTCGTTCTTCGTCGTGCCGCTGGTGACGATGATGAAGTCGGCGGTATCGGATCCGGTCGCGACCGAGTCCCTGCCCCGCACCCACAAGGCGCTGGCGCGCTGGGACCGCATAAGCGTGCCTCCTGCAACCGCACAGGCCGCGTTCGTCGACGACATCCGCAAGCTGGCCAATGACGAGCAGTTCGGCGATCTCGTTCGCCGCCTGAACAGCGCGCAGTCCGGCTTCCGCAGCCTGCTCGGCAAGACCCGCCGCGCGCTCGACAGCTCCGGCGCGGTCGACCTCGCCGCGATCGACTCGCGCTGGAGCGAGACCTCCTATTGGACGACCATCGCCGAGGCCGTGGCCTCGCCCTGGACCGACAAGAACCTGCTCGCCGCCGTCGACCTCGAGCGCAACGCCGCCGGCAATATCGCTGCGATGCCGGAGGGCGCCTCGGCCAACCGCCTGATCATGATCCGGACCTTCGTGACCTCGGCGCTGGTGACGCTGGCCTGCATCCTCATCGGCCTGCCGTTCGCGATGGTGGCCGCCTCGGTCGAGGGCTGGCGCCGGCAGATCCTGCTCGGCGCGGTGCTGCTGCCGCTGTGGACCTCGCTCCTGGTGCGCACCGCGGCCTGGTATGTCGTGCTGCAGGACAACGGCCTGATCAACGCCACCTTGAAGGGGCTCGGCCTGACGTCAGCGCCGGTGCCGCTGATGTTCAACCGGCTCGGGGTCGTCATCGCGATGACGCATGTGCTGCTGCCGTTCATGGTGCTGCCGATCTTCAGCGTGCTGATCGCGATCCCGCGCAACCTGATGCCGGCGGCGGCCTCGCTCGGCGCGCATCCGCTGCGCGCCTTCGTCCACGTGCTGTTGCCGCTTTCGATGCGCGGCGTCGTCTCGGGAGCGCTGCTCGTATTCATGGCCGCGCTGGGCTACTATATCACGCCCGCTTTGATCGGCGGCGCCAACGACCAGATGATCAGCTCGGTGATCGCCTACTACGCCACGGGGGCGGCGAACTGGGGCATGGCCGGTGCGCTCGGTCTCGTCCTGCTGGCGATGACGATCCTGCTCTATGCCGTCTACATTCGGCTGACCTCGGCCGAGGAGCAGCGCGCATGAAATGGCTGCCGCTCATCAAGCTGCTGTTCGCGATCGCCGTCGTCGTGTTCCTGCTCGGACCATTGATCGCGGTGCTGCCGTTGTCGCTGACCGACAGCGTGTTCCTGAACTACCCCATTCCCGGCTATTCGACGCGCTGGTTTCGCGAGCTGGTCACGGCCGAGTCCTGGCGGCTGTCCATCGTCAACAGCCTGCTGATCGGCTCGGGGACCACAGCCCTTGCAACGTTGCTCGGCACGCTCGCCGCGCTCGGCCTGCGCGGCAGGCGCGCCTCGCTGCTGATCTCGACCTTGCGCACCGTGTTCCTGCTGCCGATGGTCGTGCCGGCGGTGGTGCTCGGCGTCGGCATGCAGCTGATGTTTTCGCGCTACGGGCTCACCAACACCTATCTCGGCGTCATCATCGCGCACACCGTCGTCGCCGTGCCGTTCGTGCTGGTCAACGTCTCCTCGGCCTTGCAGGGCGTCGATATCCAGCTCGAGCGGGCCGCCGCGAGCCTCGGCGCCTCGCCCTCCGTGGTGCTGCGCTCGGTGACCTTTCCCATCGCGCTGCCCGGCATCATCTCCGGCGCATTGTTCGCTTTCGCGACCTCGCTGGACGAGGTGGTGCTGACGCTGTTCGTCGCCGGCCCCAATCAGCGCACCCTGGCGCGGCAGATGTTCGCCACCATCCGCGAGAACATCAGCCCGGCGATCGTCTCGGCGGCGGCCGTGTTCATCGTCGGCACGATCGCGCTGTCGCTGGCGATGCTCGCGATCCGGCGGCGGATGTCGTGACGAGCGAGCTGCCGTGCGCATCCGCCAGTTGAGTGACCCGTCATGCCCGGGCTTGACCCGGCCACGACGTCGTTGAGAGAGCTGGGCAACAATTCTGATCGTTGGATGTGGTCGGGCTATCCCACCTTTACATATTTCCGCCAGTCATGCGCTTCCTTGAACCCCAGCACCTCGCGCGCCTTGCGGTTCGACAGCGGCGCCTCGCGTTCGCCGAGCTCGCGGGTCACCGGCACGTCCGGGCAGTAACGCCGCAGCAGCTCGCGCGTCGGCATCGTTGCGGTGACGGTGTCGTTGACGGCGTTGAAGACCTGGAAGCCGAGCCCGTCCTTCTGGAGCGCCAGATGCACGATCTCGCCGAGGTCGCGGGCGTCGATATAGGACCACGCATTGCGCTTGCGCGACGGCGGATCGGCGAGGAAGCGCGGAAACATGTCGTATTCGTGCGGCTCGATGACGTTGCCGATGCGCAAGCAATAGATGTCGATGCCGTAGCGCATTGCAAACGCCCGCGCGGTCTTTTCGTTCACGACCTTGGACAGCCCATAGGAGTCCATCGGGTCGGTGTCGTAGTCCTCCTCGAGCGGAAAGCTCCTGAAGTCCTTGTCGCCCTCCGCAAAGCAGACCCCGTAAGTGGTCTCGCTGGAGGCGATGATGATCTTGCGCACGCCGAGCTTCGCCGCGGCCTCGATGACGTTGTAGGTGCTGATCGTGTTCACGCGAAAGGTCTCATTGTCGGGCTCGATGAGCACCCGCGGGATCGCGGCGAAATGCACCACCGCATCCGGCGCCCGTGGCGGCCGGCCGGCGTTGAAGCCGCCGAAGCCATGATGCGTGGTCAGCGCGTTGAAGGCCTGGCCGCTGTCTGTCAGATCGGCGATCAGGGTGTTGATCCCGGGGTGATCGAACGGCTTGAGGTCGACGTTGAGGAGCTCGTAGCCCTCGTCCTGCAGATGCGGCAGCACATGCCTGCCCGCCTTGCCTGTTCCCCCGGTGAACACCACGCGTTTGGCTGTCATTGTTCTGTCCTCGTGAATGCGTCGGTTCTAGCAGCTTCCACCCCGCCCGCTCCATAGGAACTTCCAACCGGCCGCGGCCCGCTGTCCCTCGACGTCGAACCGTGTTGCCGCGCCGCATGGGCTGACGAACGCGCCGGCCGGCAGGCGATCCATTTCAAGCTGTTCCTTGATGAAACATTCCACGCACGATTCCAACAATCCGAATTCGGCCAATGTCCCGACGGGCCAAACCCAAGCAACTCATTCGCGTCTGATCCATCACGGCGCTGGCGACAGCGGCCGCTGAGAATCTTTCTCACCATCAGTAGCCAGGTTCCCGCACTCGTGATAGGGCAACTAATTGCCGTTACGTAGATGCACTGGGCGACTGGTCCGTCCCGGAAGGGAGTTGCCTTGGCATCGATGGAGCTCAGCTTCCATTGCTCAATAGATCCCTTTGGCGGTCGGCGAGCCGTCGCTTCTGCTCTTGTTTCGAAATATCAAGGTAGTACTTGAGCAGCGTGATACCCGAACGCTCGATCATTGCCTCGAATGCCGGCACGGTCTCGAGGAATTCCTCGGTTTCCTCCTTGGTGCAGAAGCCCATGACGCGCTCAACTCCAGCCCGGTAATACCAACTGCGATTGAACAGCACGATCTCTCCTGCCGCGGGCAAGTGCGAAACGTGACGCTCGAAGTACCATGAACACTGTTCCCGATTGCTTGCCGGCCCCAGCGCCACGACGTGGGTATCACGCGGGCTTAGATGTTCGACGATCGACTTGATCGTGTCATCCTTGCCGGCGGCGTCGCGACCTTCGACGATGACGAGAATGCGCTGACCGCGCTCAATCACGCAGCGCTGCAGCTTCACGAGCTCTCCGATGAGACGAAATCGGATTTGTCCAATCGATGCACGCTGACGTTGCGCTAGATCAATTCGTACAAGCCTTCTCGGATCATTGTCGTTTTTGAGACACCGGATACGGGTAGCTGCGCTCCCCGAAAATGAACTTGGAGATGCCCTATGAACAAGTCGTCCAAAACCGTGCTGGCTGCACTCATCATCGCCACCACACCACTTCTCGTTGCTCCTGTCATTGCCGCTCCGGTAACCTCCCCGCTGATGTTGCGCAGCGCCGTGGCGCCATCGGTCGAGACCGTGCGATATCGCCATGGCTGGCACGGCGGCGCGGGTGTCGGAATTGGTGCAGGCATCGCGGGCGCGCTGATCGGCGGAGCGATCATTGGGGCAACGCAACCCTACGGATACTACGGCTACGGTCCCGGGCCGGTCTACGTCGCTCCGGCTCCCTATGTGGGCGACGCGGTCAGCTATTGTGCGCAACGCTTCAGGTCTTATGACCCGTATTCCGGCACGTATCTTGGTTACGACGGCTTACGACATCCATGCCCGTGAGAGTAACCGGAGTCTCCGCCTGTCTGTTGTGATTCAAGCCTGTCATCTATTCAGATCAACCGCTCGAAATAGAACAAATCCGCTACAGCTGGACGCCTCATTGGCGGGCTCCGTTCCTCCTTGTCCACTCATGAAAATGAGTGGACATTATTGGACTCCGTGCTCCCCTTCAGAGGCTGCTCCAGTCTCGCCGGGCGCTGTTCTTCTGAAACAAGGGCCTGCTCGTCCGGCGTGACGGAGGTCGACTACTCACGCTATCGTGGCCGCTACTACCGCGCCTCCGGAGTCCGCAATTGGCTCTGGCATCCCCGGCGCCGAAGCTGGAGTCGCTGCCTACGGACCCGGCTATTTCGCGCCGGGCTACTACGCACCAGGCCAATACGGTTGTCCCTACTGCTATCGTCGCCGCCACGTGCCATGCTGAGGGCACGATTAATCCAAGATATATAGAAGAGACGCGGTAGCGCTCGTCTGCGCCTGGGAACGTCACGGCTAAACATGCGCCGCGCAGCCCAAGCTTGTTGCCGTGATTAGGTCAACTCCGTTGACGCGTTCACCTTTATCGTCATGCCGGCCTTTCCGCCTCGAAATTACCCCCGCGGTTTTGCGCTACATCAAGGTCGCCATGACCGCGAGGAGCAGGCTGTTTTTCTCCTTCTTCAACCTGCGGAGAACCCAGATGAGCCTTCCGAGATTGTGGACTACCAGCCAGGAGCCTGCATTCGACCCATTCAGGGCCATGCGGCGTGAAATGGAGAACGCGCTTCGCGTTTTCGATCAGGGTTTGCCTTCTCCCAGCATTGGTGCCGGGGCGCCAGCAGTCAGCGTGGCGGAAACCAAGGATGCCTTCGAAGTGACCGCCGAACTTCCCGGCGTGGACGACAAAGATATCAAGGTCAGCCTGGACGGCAACCAGCTGGTTATCTCCGGCGAGAAGAAGGCGGAGAGCACGAAGGACGAAAAGGACTGGCACGTCGAGGAGCGCAGCTACGGCTCATTCTATCGATCGATGTCTCTCCCATTCGAGCCGGAAGAGGGAGCCGTCGAAGCTCACTTCGACAAAGGCGTGCTGCATCTCGCAATCAAGAAGCCGGCCAAGGCGGTGAAGACCACCAAGACAATCGATATCAAGACAGGTGCTCCACCGAGCGCAAGCCCCGCACCGAACAAGGCCGCCGCACCTGGCAAGGCCGCTTAGTTCTGCGCGGCAGAAAGCCGGAGACCAGACCGAGGTAAGCCGGTCGCGGTCTCCGGCTTTGGTCATTCGCCTCCTCCGGTGCCGCGATCGAATGAGACTTCGTAGCTTGATCGGCTTCATGGTCTTAGCGAGCCGCCATCACGCTTCTGCGATAGAATGAGAGCTCCGATGAAGAAGTCAGTTCGCTCAATTGAGGAGTCTGAGCAGAAGGTGCCACGTGCCGACCGGCCGCCGTCGGAAGGATTTGTGGTCATTGTCGACGGGCACTTCAAATCGGCGTTTGAGACGGCCGAAGCGGCCGAAGCATCAGGTCGTAAACTGAAGTCGACTTATCCGATGCTCAAAATCGAAATCTATGACGCCGCTACAAGGGTCAGAACCTTGTTGACCCAAGACACATAGCTATCGCATCGTCCTCGTCGGGAGCGGACAATGGCCTTCCTAAAAAGGGAACTGTATCGCCAGGTAAAAGGCCCCGATATCACACGCGAGGATCGCTGTTTCCTTGTCTTCGATACAGACACCAAGAACTTGTATGTCGAGCGAGAGGTGGCGCGTTTGGAGACTGGCATTGGGGGCACGATCGAATACCAAACGGCGACAATGGATATTTCGGACTATCTGACGCAGGGCGGTCAAACAGCTGGTCACCGCGAACTTTGGCGTTTGCTGAGAGCGCTCTTCAACGAGGACCGCGACGGTGCCGGCCCCTCGCGTGAGGTCTAACTTCGCCGCACCTTTTCACCGCCATCATCTAATGAACTCCGCACCCCAAGCCGACTGATCCGGCGCCGCGCGCACGACGACCTGCGGCGACGTCATGTTGGCTTTGCTTCTCTTTTACAATTTGCGCCAACAGTCTGCGCACTCGCTCATCGTGAAATGTCATTCCGAAAAGGGCCAGAACGACCTGGCCGGGCGGAAGTTCCTCATCGCCCTTTGCCTGTCGAATGAACATTTCCATCTCGCCATTTTCACGAACAACGATAGCCGCGTCGTTGGCACGGAGTTCAATGCGAGTCGGCCGTTTCAGCCCGAACATTCTCAACTCCTGTTTGCGCTTTCCGGCAGATGGCGATCTGCGGCCCATGGATGGAATACCATAGAAGCCGATCTCGCGGCTAGACGATTGCGCCCTCGAATCTTCTTCGGGCCGCCATATGCCTACTTCAACCCGCTGCCGCCCGCCCCGCAGCCTAGTAGAGGGAACGGGAATCGCGTTCGTCTGCTCTTGGACACCCGCCGCCTGGACTGCAGCCTAGGTCTCGTTTGTGTCCGTTGATTTGCATCAAAATGACATAGTGACGGCCTCGTAAGCTTCAACTGGTCAACTCCCGGCACGACAAGAGCGAAGCGCACCAATCAGGATTCCCGGACAATGTCTCGCAATATGCTCTATCTCGTCATCGGCGCACTCGCCGTCGTCGCGGTGACATTAGGCTATCAAGTCTACCGGGATCGACAGAAGACCGCTGGCGTCGAAATCAGCATCGGCGAGCGCGGTATTTCAATAGAAAAGAAGTAGCATAGCTCTTTCCCTGCCGGCGACGGCCTGTGCCGGAAGCTTGAAGATTGCGTACTCGATTCGGACGACCAGGAGACCCAATATCCACGGGGCCTATCAAAAGGAGGCGGGCAATGTCGATCGGACTTATCCTCATCATCCTTCTCGTCATCTTCCTGCTTGGTGGCTTCAGCGGCCGCTTTGGCGGCTACGGCTACGGTTACGGCCACGGCGGGATTGGTGTCATCGGCCTCATCCTGATCGTCCTCGTCGTGTTGCTACTTTTGGGTCGGATCTGATTCTGCCGGTGCCGGCTGCGTTGGCCGGCGCCCTCCAAAGGATCTCGTGACGCGGCGGAACATTTTCTATGTAACACCCACCATTTCTCGGCCTGAAGGGAAGTCTCTGACGCGCGCCCAGACGACGTTGGCTGGTATTCCACCGGGCCCCAATGAGCGCCGCAGCCTCGGCCGGGCACCGGGCCGTATAGCTTGATCCCAATCAACAATTCGGCCTAGCCGTAGCCTATGGTGGCAATGACCATCATCCCAGGCCCGGAGCCAAAGCGAGATGAACACGCAGCTCGGCACTGGTGCTGCGGCCGAAAGCAGGGAAGCTCTGCCCTATGTGCCGCGTCCATCGACTGGACGCCCGGCCAGCGAGCCGGCCGTACAGCCACGATTTGCGACGAGGCGCTGGGTTCTCGTTGGGATCGCGGCACTGCTTCTTGCTGCATCCCTGGGCATCTGGTGGTCGTTCAGCGGCGACGCTTCAGTTCGATATGAGACAGCATCTGTTGCGATCGGCGACATCGCGCGCGACATCAACGCCACGGGGTCGGTCAATCCGGAATTGACGATCATTGTCGGGACCTATGTCTCCGGCGTGATCCAGGAATTGAGTTGCGATTACAACACGCAGGTCAAACGCGGACAAAGCTGCGCCAAGATTGATCCCCGCCCCTATCAGAGCATCGTCGATCAGGCGAAAGCCAGTCTCGCCATCGCGAAAGCGCAACTGGAAAAGGACAAGGCATCGCTCACCTATGCCAAGGCCAACCTGGAACGCCTCGCCACGCTCGTCAGGACAAGCGCCGTGTCGGAGGACGCCTACGACAATGCGAAAAACGTGTACGATCAGGCTCTGGCGCAAATTGCGTTTGACGGGGCCACCATCCAGCAGCGCGAAGCCGTGCTCGCCGCGGCACAGGTCAATCTCGACTATACCAACATCATCTCGCCGGTCGATGGCACGGTCGTTTCGCGCGCCGTCACCATGGGACAAACTGTGGCGGCGAGTTTCCAGACTCCCACCTTGTTTCTGATCGCGACCGACCTCACCAAGATGCAGGTGGACGCCAATGTCAGCGAGAGCGACATCGGCGGCATCAAGAATGGCGACAAGGCGACGTTCACGGTCGACGCATATCCGAAACGTCTGTTCGAGGGAACGGTGACCCAGGTCCGCCAGTCCCCGCAAACCGTGCAGAACGTCATCACTTACGATGTCGTCGTGAGCGTCAACAACCCTGATCTGGCGCTCAAGCCGGGCCTGACGGCGGCGACAAGGATCATCGTCGATCGGCGCAGCGGCGTGCTCCGAGTTCCGAACCGGGCGTTGCGTTATGTCCCGACCGGGACCGCCCTTGGCGACACGAAACAAGCGCGCGTTTGGGTGCTGCGGGACGGATCGCCGGTGCCGGTTCAGGTCATGGTCGGGCTCGACGACGACGAGTTTACGGAGATCGTGCAGGGCGACCTGAAGATCGACGACCGGGTGATCGTCGCGGAGCAACGGAATTCAGCGAAAGCACGTTCCAGCGTGCCGCGGCCCCGCCTCTGATCGCATCGGCTACAACGATTGAAGGCACATGGCGGAGCCGGTTATCAGGATTGAGGGAGTGTCGCGGACATATCATGTCGGCGACATCGACGTTCGCGCGCTTTCGGACGTCAGCCTGATCGTCGAACATGGCGAGTTCATCGCCATCATGGGCGCGTCCGGATCGGGCAAGTCGACGCTGATGTCGATCCTCGGTTGCCTCGATCGGCCTACCGCCGGTCATTACTGGTTCGACGGTATCGACGTCGCGCAGCTTGCGGAGCCGGATCTCGCCGGCCTTCGCAGCGAGCGGCTTGGGTTCGTATTCCAGAGCTTCAATCTATTGCCGCGCACCAGCGCCATCGACAACGTCGCCTTGCCGCTTCTGTACGCGATGTCCGGCCAGAGCCATGCGAGCGCGCGCTTCGAGCGGGCCCGCGCGGTTCTGGACAAGCTCGGGCTGCGCGACCGGGAGCGCAACACGCCGGGCCAGTTGTCGGGCGGGCAGCAGCAGCGGGTGGCAATCGCGCGGGCCCTGATCAATCAGCCGAGCCTGCTGTTGGCGGATGAGCCGACCGGCAATCTCGATACCCGCAACTCCAACGAGATCATGCAGACGCTCAGCTCGCTCAATCGCGAACAGGGCGTCACCATCATCGTGGTGACCCACGAGCCGGATGTCGCGGCCTTTGCCGATCGCGTGCTGACCATGCGCGACGGCCAGATCATCACGGATGTGAAGAAGACAAAGCCCGCCAAGACGCCGCAGCCGGCGAGCGGGACGGCGGACAAATTGGTCCAGCCCAGGGAGCGGTCGGCCTACGTCGCAATGTCGGTCGCATCATGGCCCTTTGCCTGGATGGTGATGACGGCGGCCGCCGAGGCGATCTGGCGCAACAAGATGCGTTCAGCGCTGACAATGCTTGGAGTCTTCATCGGCGTCGCCGCATTGATTGTCATGGTGTCCGTCGGCCAGGGAGCGAACGAGGCGGTCCGAAAGGAGATCGCAAGGCTCGGGACCAACCTCGTGGTCATCCTGCCGGGCGCCGCCACAAGCGGGGGCGCTCGGGGGGGCTCCGGAAGCGCTTCGACGCTGACCGTTGCCGACGTCCGGGCGATCCGGCAGGAGGCACCCGCCGCCGGGGCGGTGAGCTACCTCATCCGCCAGCCGGGGCTGATCCGCTTTGCGAACCAGAACTGGACCACCGGCATTCAGGGCGTAAGCGCCAATTATCCTCCGATGACGAACTGGCAGATCGCCGCAGGGCGGGCGATCACTCCGGAGGACGAGCGAAGCTCGGCGCTGGTTGCGGTCCTCGGCGAGACCGTGCGCCGGCAACTCTTCGGCACCTCTCAGAATCCGATCGGGGCGACGGTGCAGGCCAAGGGTGTGTCGTTGCGGGTGGTCGGAATTCTCGAAACCAAGGGACAGACATCTTTTGGGCAGGACCAGGACGATCTGATCATGGTTCCGTTCACCACCGCCGAGCGCAAGATTATCGGCGTTGCCGCCCCAAGCCAGCAGCAAACGGCGATCAACTGGATTTATCCGACGCCGCCGAATCCGTATGGGCTTCAACCGCGCATGACCGGGTATGTGAATCAGATTTACGTGCAGGCGGTGGATCAGGCCGGCATCCAGGCGGCGATCGATCAAGCTACTGAAATCCTGGCGCGGCGTCACCGCATCCGCCCAGGCACCATCAACGATTTTTCCGTGCGCAACCTCAGTCAGATTGCGCAGACCGCGGAGGGAAGCAGCCGCATCATGGCGCTCCTCTTGGCCGCGGTGGCGTCCATCTCGCTTGTGGTCGGCGGCATCGGCATCATGAACATCCTGCTCGTCTCGGTGACGGAGCGAACGCGGGAGATCGGACTACGGATGGCGATTGGCGCGCGGAGATTGCACGTCCTGCTACAATTTCTTGCCGAGGCGATCTTCATCAGCGTCAGCGGCGGCATCGTGGGAATTGTCATCGGCGCGGCGTTGTCCGTCGCCATCTCCATCCTCACAGGCTGGCCGGCGCCGATATCCCTGGCCGCGATTGCCGGCGGGTTCCTGTTCTCGGCAGCCGTTGGCATATTCTTCGGCTACTACCCCGCGCGAAAGGCCGCTCGGCTCGATCCCATCGAAGCGCTGCGCTACGAGTAAGCAATACGTTGACCAGACGGCCCGACGTTGACGGGCTCGGGAAACTTGCGCATCCTAACTCCTTCACGAAATTTCGAAAGACTTCGCTCGTATGGACTGAACGAACCAGGCCAGGACGCAGAAGCCTAATCGACGGAAGCCGCCGCCCCATCAGCAACGCCGTCGAGTTTCGCCAGGCGCTTCGGTCGCGGGCCCGAACTCGCCGTATTCCGGACTGCCTCGGTCAGCATCTCACGGAGCTCGGCCTTCGTCTTATGCGGTTGCCGCGTGCTCGATTTCTGCCATTTTGCCATCTACCTAATATGGGGATGCCCGCGCAAAATGCCACTTTTTGGTTCCGGGCATGGGTCTTCGGCGGCGACGAGAGGCGGAACGCCCAGGAGCTCATACGCACGATCGACGATGTGTCCAAAGATATCGTCTGCGAACATGACGCGGGCTTCAGCGAGCAATTGTCCACGAGTGGACATGTTAGCTCGATTCATGTCCACCCGACGAGGCAAACGTCATCCCGCTGTTGCTCGGAGGGGATTGGCTGACGCCGGCTCAGCAGGCTGATGTGGCCGCGTTCGTGCCGAAGGCGCTCGACGCGCTGCTCCTGGACGGCGGACGCTTCACCTGGGCCGCCGGGCCGCTGACCAAGGGCTCGAACCTCCGCCATGGCACCGGCGGTCTGGCTCGACCGCGTGCGCCAGTTCGCCTGGGATTGCATCGCGGGCGACGCGCGGTTTCCCACCATCGATGTGGTCTGACGTCAGCGGTCTGCTGAGACGGCTTCCAGTCATCCGCACGCAGGGCAAAGCGCCGATGTCGGCCTGGGTGACTCGACGGGGAGCGATGGACGACGACAAGCGATATTTACGCCGAGGATGGACGGTGCTCGCGAAACGCAGTCGCGAGGGTTCTAAGCGCTTCGCGGGATTTGGCGTCCGAGAGTGTCGAGAGAAGAATGATTTCGGACGAGGGAAGCGAGGGCAGTCCGAACCGCCGGCTAACCTCGACCGTGCCGGCCGGCGCGAGCCGGCACGAGAATACGGCGGTGGCCAAGCCGGCCGAAACCGCGTCGGACACGACGGAGGAACCGCCGCCGAGGAAAACCTCCGTCCAGGCTATTCCCGCAGCGTCGAGCGCGCGGGTGGCGATGTCACGGACTCCGCAGGACGGCGACAACGCGGCCAAACGCAGCGGCTCGCCTGCTCGATGCACGAAGTCCGGAGATGCAAACCAGCCGAAGTGTTCCGGCGCAAGCACCTCGCCATCACGCCGGTCGTCCTCCCTGCGGATAATCGCCGCATCGATTTCGCCACGGTCGAAAGCGTCCAGCAGGTTGCGCGAATTGTCGAGCCGCACTTCGATGGTGAGCGCCGGGTCGTGTGCGTTCAACCGCGCCAGCAGTGTCGGAATCTCCGATCCCGCCACATGGCTGGCAATGCCGAGCGCAAACCGGCGACGAGTCGAGGATAGCCCCGCGACGGCGCGGTCATGGGCGGCAAGAAAGTCGCGCGCCGATTCAAGGAACACCGCGCCCTGCGCCGACAGCCGGACCAACCGCGGCGTCCGTTCGATCAGTTTCTGGCCGAGCCGGTCTTCAAGCCGTTTCAGCTTTACGCTGATCGCGCCCTGGGTGGTGCCAAGCACCTCCGCCGCCCGCGTGAAGCTCTGCTGATCGGCGATCGTCACGAAGGCCTGGACGGCATCCACGTCCAGTATGGTCATCCCATCTATCCAAATTTGCTGTCTTTGAAATATCCAACCATCCAGTTCTGGAATGGTCAAGTCCCGACTATGTTGCGTCCCACCGCAACACGCGAACCGAGTTGCGCCGCCTCTCATCACCGCTGGACTCCACCATTGCCGACCACAACGTCGGAAGGCCGAATCATGACCCCTGCACTGACACGCCGAAGTACAATCGCCTTGGCCGCCGCCTGCCTCTCGTCCCTCATGTTCGGCCTGGAGATTTCCAGCATCCCCGCAATCCTGCCGACGCTGGAGCAGGTGCTGCGCGCCGATTTCAAGCAACTCCAATGGATCATGAACGCCTATACGATCGCGGTGACGACCGTTCTGATGGCGACCGGGACGCTGGCCGACCGCTATGGGCGCAAGCGCATCTTCATGGTCTCTATCGCCGCGTTCGGCGTGACGTCGCTAGTCTGCGGCGTGACCGAGAACGTCTCGGTGCTGATCGGCGCCCGATTTCTCCAGGGCCTCAGCGGCGGCGCGATGCTGATCTGTCAGATCGCCATCCTTTCTCATCAATTCCAGGAAGGACGGCAGCGCGCCATCGCCTTCGGCTGGTGGGGGATCATCTTCGGCATTGGTCTTGGCTTCGGTCCGATCATCGGCGGCGCGATCGTCGCGGTCTCGAGCTGGGAGTGGGTGTTCTTCGTCCATGTCGCGTTTGCGATCCTGACACTGATGCTCACCCTCAGCGGCGTTCAGGAATCGAAGGACTCTGAGGCCGGCAGTCTCGACGTTGCGGGCATCATCACACTGTCGTTGTCGGTCTTCTGTCTCGCTTTCTTCATCACACAGGGACCGGATCTCGGCTTCACCAGCCCGACCGCCCTGGGAGTCATTGGCGTTGCGATCGCGAGCTTCATCGCTTTCATCATCGCCGAAAGGTTCAGCCCGCGACCGATGTTCGACTTCTCGGTATTCCGCATCCGCGCTTTTTCCGGCGCAATCATCGGCTCGGCCGCGATGAACTTCAGCTTCTGGCCCTTCATGATCTATTTGCCGATCTGGTTTCAGGCGGGCCTCGGCTACGACAGTGTCTCTGCTGGTCTCGCATTGCTTGCCTACACCCTTCCGACGCTCGTCGTGCCGCCGCTGGCGGAGCGGCTTTCGCTACGCTATCAGCCCGGTTTCGTCATTCCCGTTGGCCTGTTCATGATCGGTCTGGGCTTCATTCTGATGAAATTTGGTAGCGCCGCCGCGCAGGCAAGCTGGCTGACGATGCTGCCCGGGTCGCTGTTCGCCGGGATCGGCCTCGGCCTGACCAACACCCCTGTTACCAATACGACAACGGGTGCGGTTTCGAGCGATCGTGCCGGTATGGCGTCCGGCATCGACATGAGCGCCCGGATGATCTCACTGGCGATCAATATCGCGGTGATGGGTTTCATCTTGATCAGCGGCGTGCTGGCACACCTCAAAAATGCGCTGCCGGATTCATTGGACGCCGCGCATCTGCGCTTCTTCGCCGAGAGGATCGCCGCAGGAAGTCTTGTTTCCGTTCCAGAGCTGTCGGAGTCGCTCGTCCATCAGGCGCTTGTCCAAGGCTTTGGATGGGTGATGCTTTACGGTGGGGTTGGCGTTTGGGGGCTCGCTCTCGTCAGCCTGCTTGCTTTTCGGCCTCAGGACCATCGATCGATGAAGTCGCCGATGGTTTGAAGGCAGCGCGGTGAATGGTCCGTTCGGCCGTCGGCCAGTCTCTTCGAACTCACGACCCGTCGGCGAAAGATCGAGTGGCCCGGCCCGCCGGGCAAATCGCGCCGCGCAAGCAGCCTGCACGAGGCGCGATGTGCCGGCTCATCCCCGCGGGCTCGAGGTCGATTGCGGCCCCAACCGCATGCGCCGAAAAACTCATTTCGCGCGCCGGTTCAAACACATCGCCCTCGCCGGCCATTCGAGCAAGAAGATTTCTGTTTCTTTTTTCCAGAAATCGTGCTTTCCTCTCGTCCGTCCCGTCTCACAAGAGGGGCGCTTCGCGGTCGTCACGAACGTCGAGGCGGGATGCGGTGGGCGTGTCGATGTTGCAGCGTGGCTGAGCCGCGCCGACGAACGACGTTGATGCGCACGGTCAAGTCGCGTGGTCCTGGCATCCCGATGCTGATGTCCAGCGCAACGTGCGCAAGCACGTTGTGCGATACGGTGGCCAGAAAGCCCGGCGCACCGGGGAGATCGCGAAGCAGCCGTCAAAACCATCGCGCGGGGAATGCCGGGTGTTCTCGGCTGAACCTGTGGTGACTGCCGCCTGCTTTTTTTCTGCAGGCGGGCCATGGGTGGTGTGCCGAGTATGAACG